>CALJSD010000123.1 GCA_937976325.1 uncultured Carnobacterium sp. | reverse complement strand
TGATTCTAATGGGTTATTTAGCCTTCCTTGACCCACCAAAACCTTCTGCAGCTCCAGCGATTCAAGCGTTGAAAGAACATGGGGTAACGACGAAGATTCTTACAGGGGACAATGAAAAAGTAACGCTAACGGTCTGTGAAAAAGTAGGGCTACCAGTAGATAAAGTCTTACTTGGTACAGAAATTGAAGATATGAGCGATGAAGAATTAGCAACAGTTGCTGAAGAAACAACCATTTTTGCAAAACTATCTCCAGAACAAAAGGCACGCATTATTCATTTACTAAAAGCGAAAGGACACAAGATTGGTTACATGGGCGACGGTATCAATGATGCGCCATCCCTAAAAGTAGCCGATGTCGGAATTTCTGTGGACAGTGCCGTGGATATTGCCAAAGAAGTGGCAGATGTTGTTCTTTTAGATAAGGACTTACTCGTTCTTGAAAAAGGATTGATTGAAGGCCGTAAAGTCTATGCGAATATGACAAAATATATTAAGATGACCGTTTCATCAAACTTCGGGAACATCTTCTCAGTATTATTTGCAAGTATTTTCCTACCATTCCTTCCAATGGCTCCAGTGCACTTAATCGTATTGAACTTAATTTATGATTTAAGCTGTGTGGCATTGCCATTTGATAATGTAGATGCCGACTTCTTAAAAGAACCACGTGCATGGACAGCAAGCTCTATTACACGATTCATGGCTTGGTTTGGACCAACCAGTTCCATCTTCGACATCATTACCTTTGCAGTGATGTTCTTTGGAATTGCACCAATGATTACTGGAAGCAGTTATGCGACGTCTTCGAATCCAGCATTCTTCTTGATGGTCTTCCAAACAGGTTGGTTTATTGAATCTATGTGGTCTCAAACAATGGTGATTTATATGTTACGTTCACCAAAATTACCATTTGTACAATCTAAACCAGCGTTCTCATTGCTAGTGACATCTTTATTCGCTTTATTTGTTGTAACGGTTCTTCCTTACACACCACTAGCAGGACCATTAAAACTAGCACCGCTAAACGGACTATACTTCCTTGCATTAATTCTCATTATCGCAGGATATATGTTCTTAGTAACGGTTGTTAAAAAAGCGTATATTAAAAAATATAATGAATGGCTATAATGCAAAAAGAGCTATCTTAACAGTTTGTTAGGATAGCTTTTGTTTTTAGGAATGTGCTATTCTACAAAGAGAAACTTGCATGAGGTGAGAGCATGGAGAAAATTTTATATACAACAACGGCCGTTAACGAAGACGGACTAACAGGTGTAGCGTACACTAAAGGAAATGGAGACAAAGACTTTAGCACACAGATTTCATCGCCAAGAAGTGCAGAAGCTGGAACGAACCCAGAACAATTATTTGCCTTAGCCTATGCCACTTGCTTAAATGCGTCGATTGAATTTGTAGAAAAACGCATGAAATTAGAGCATAAGAGCAAGGTAGAAGTGAAGATTGATTTGACATTAGATTCAGAGGGAGAAGGCTATCTATTCCATCCATCTGTTTTTGTTGCGATGCCAGGTAGAGACGAAGCCTTAGCCCGTGAAATTCTAGAAGCAGCAGAGCGTCAATGTCCCGTTCATAAATTATTAAAAGGAGTTACAGTTCCTCCAGTGGAACTTTCAACAGCCAATGAGTAATGTATTGTTAAGAGTAGCAACAGTAGAAGATGCAACATCTATTCAAGCTATCTATGCCCCTTATGTAGAAACGACAGCCATCACCTTTGAAGAAGTGGTCCCTAGCGTGGAAGAGTTTGAAGGACGTATCCAGAAAACATTAGAAAACTTTCCTTATCTTGTGTTAGAAGAGGACGGGGAAGTTGTCGGATATGCGTATGCCGGAAGATTTTCTGCGCGTGCCGCCTTTGATTGGTCGACCGAAGTCAGTATTTATATTAGCTTAAATCATCAAAGAAAAGGCTATGGCAAATTGCTTTATGCTGCCTTGGAGAAAAAACTACTAGAGTTAGGGTATCAAAACATTTATGCCTGTGTAGCCGTTCCTGAAGTCGAAGATGAGTACTTAACGATGAATAGTGTAAACTACCATAAATATTTAGGGTTTGAAGAATGCGGACACTTCAAAAAATGTGGCTGCAAATTCAACCGTTGGTACGATATTGTATGGCTTCAAAAAAACGGTGCTACAACGATTCCTACAAAACGTCCAGATCGATTTACAGCATTATAAAATGAAGATCCCATCAGCAAAAATTTGTTGATGGGATTTTTTTAGTGTGACATTACCAAATATGGTAATTACCATATTTGGTAATGCTCATAAAAGATAATTATCATATATGATAATTTCGACTTATTTGAATTCATTCAGCTTTTGCTTAAAGAACACCCAGCAGCATTTTGTTGACTCAGGATTCATCCGCAAATGTTCGATTAATTCATAAGTCGGATGCCATCTACGTAGTTGATCCGATGAGAAGTGCTCGAGAAATTCGGAGAATGGATGATCATATGGTTCTTTTGGCAGACCACTGCAGAAGATGGAGAAGAGGCCTAGTAATTTACCAAAGGCATTTCCGAGTTCGCCTTTAGTCCAGTGAATATGACGAAGTAGCCCATCCATATGCGTCGAAGGAGCTTTATGCAAGCACTCGTTAGAGCGAACATTCCACTCGTGCGAGAGTTCAATGGAAGGGAAGGCACTATTGAACCAGTCTTCCTCGATTTCCATTTCGATGTAGCATTTTAGAATTTCTTGCAAAGGCTGATGGCTCTCGATGCTGTTGTTTAACTTATTCGTTCTGAAATAGTGATATAGCAACTCTTCCTGGATTTGATTTACAAACTTCTCGTCATTCAGTTTATCCGGATAAATGGTTTTAATAATGGCTTTGGAAATGGTTTGGGATAAAATCGGTAGAAGTGTACAAAATTCTAAAATAGAATGGTGCAAGTGAAGCTGTTCGAAATCGGATTTTTGCATAATCACAAAAGAATGGGTGTATTCCTGAAGAAAGACTTTGCCGAGTTGCTTTAAGCATTGATGCAGCGCAGTCATAAAATCAGTGAATACACCCAAGTTTAAGTAAGTTGTCTGTTCATTATGGAAATGACTAGGAAATGGATTTGGACCAAAGTTAATGTAGAAGTCTTGTTTTGGCAAAACGGAAGACGCAAGAGTAATCAGCTCCTCTAAAACGAGCAGCGTCTCTTCTTTTGATAAATGTAAATAGTGCACAGGAATATACGTTTGCGGGAATGACTCTAGGTAATCGTTATAAAGCCGCAAGAAAGAATCTTTGCTCTCTTTGATGAGCATGTAATAGAACTCAGTAATTTGTGGGCCAAACGAGAAGGCTAAAACGTCTTTGTAGGAGACGGTAGGTTGGCCTAGAAGTTTCTGGTAATGTAAGTGGAAATAATCTCTCAAGCTATCGAGATGAGGAATGAGATCGATAATGCTGTCACCGCGCATGCCTTTAATCCATAGAGAAGTGAGCGCGTGACATTCTTCGGAAAACGGTTTGTTAAAACAGTGCAGGGCGTTTTGATGACGCAAATAATAGCGACGCAGTTTCTGGAATTCCTTCTGCTGGTCATAGGACAGCGCTTGTGGGAAATCTTCAAAGTGGTGAATTAAGAAAGTGGACTCGGAAGTGCCGAGTAAATACTCGATAATCTCTTCAAAAGACTTGTTGTACGGATTTGGATTCTGGCTGAAGAGATTGTTGTAGTAATTCTGTTGCTGCTGTTGTTCCTCAAGCAGCTGAATCTGTTTGACCAATAAGCTTAAATCTTGAGTATAACGTTCCATTTTAATACACTCTCCCAATAATGTATTTGTTACCTTAATTGTAACGCTTTCATAAAAGTGCGTCAATATACATTTTTATCTATTTTTTATGGAATTTAAGAAATAGGAAAGACGCTTGACTAAACTTGTAGAGTTGACCATAATAGAGAAAGTCAACAAGGAAGGAGAGGTTTCATGTCCAAGAAAACAAAAGCAACGATTGCGATTACACTGGCGATTGCAGTCATGGTTTTAATCTTTATTAGTTCAAGTATGCCTTACAAGGATCAGTCACTTGTATCTACGATTCAAAAAGGACTGCCGATGCAACCTTTTTCAGAGCTCTTATCCAAAATTAAATTTGAATATGCAGGACAAACCATCAGTATTCCTTCTTTAGGATATGCGCAGTTTATCGAATTCTTTATTCGTAAAGCCGCTCATTTCTTAGCTTACTTCTTTATCGGCTATCAATGGACGAGAGGATTAAGTGTTCACGTTCGTAAAAAAGGATGGCCACAGTTCTTAGCGTTCTTTATCGCAGTGTTGTATGCAATGACCGATGAATTCCACCAAGGAGTCATTCCAGGACGTACACCGCTTATCCAAGATGTCTTTGTAGATGCAGTGGGTGCCGCAGTGGGGGTGGGGTTAGGAACCTTGAAAAAAATTAGATAATACATTTAAAACGTTGAAGAGATTTTCTTCAGCGTTTTTTTGTTGCCCAAAAGACTCCTTTTTATATTTTTTCGTAGTTCTTTATGACTAGTCAAAGAGTGGGGGAAGAACGATGGAAATGAATGAATTAGCAACGGAAGTGTTCACGCAAGCCATTAAACACCAATTAGATGATATTCATTTATTACCGGTTGGAGAGGAGTATGTATTTTATTTAAGAGATGTCAATGGGTTAAAAGAGTTGAGAAGAATTTCAGACGAAGTGGCCTTGCAATTTATTTCGTACTTAAAGTATCAAGCGGGAATGGATGTTGGAGAAAGACGAAGACCGCAGAGTGGTTCCTTAACCTTTGAGATTTCAAAGGAACAGATGATTGAACTGAGATTATCAGTGATTACGAATTTTAAGCAGAAGGAATCTATGGTCATTCGTCTCTTGCATCGGTCTAAAAAAGAAAAGGCGTCGATCCGATCGATGACTTATTTTCCAAAGGACTGGGCGCTCTTACAACAATTCCTACGCTATAAGAGCGGATTGATTTTATTTTCCGGACCGGTCAGTTCTGGGAAGACGAGTACGATGTATGCTTTGCTCAGGGGCCGTATGCAAGAAAAGACGCTTCAAGTGATTACGATGGAAGACCCAGTGGAGTATCATGAGCCGATGTTTTTACAGACGGAGATTAACGAGAAGGCTGGAATTACGTACGAATTACTCATTAAGAGTTGCTTGCGTCATCACCCAGACATTTTACTCATCGGAGAAATCCGAGACGAAATGACGGCAAAGATGGCGATTCGTGCAGCCTTAACAGGGCACTTAATTCTAGCAACCGTTCATGCCAAAGACTGTAATGGAGTGGTAGCAAGGCTCTTGGAACTTGGGGTTAGTAAGACGATGCTCGAGCAAACGATTATCGCGATTTGTTCACAACGCCTGCTCCCTCGGTATTGTGGGCTATGCGGTAAGGAATGCCAGTTGCATTGTAATCATTTAACAAACGGAGAAAAGCGGGGAACTATTTTTGAAATTGAAACTCATGAAAAGTTAGCGCATTTCTTTAAAACGAATCAATTTGGGACTGACGAAGAAAGAGTACATCCTTTTAATAAGGTATTGAGGAAGGCTTATGCATTGGGATACATTACGGACAAAACTTACGAAACCTATCAAATTATCTAAGAAATGGAAGGGGCCTGTTCAAAGTCGGTTCCTCATTCAGCTTGCTCATTTACTTCAGGAAGGATTTAGCTTGGATGAGGCTTTGAAGTTTCTAGAATACTTATTTGAAGCAGAGAAGAAAGACCTTGAACAAATGCGGGATACGCTTGGAGAAGGACGGCGTTTTGATGAGTGCTTGAAACGGGTCGGGTACTCAGAAACAAACACCTCACAAATTTATTTATCCATGCAGTTTGGTAGTTTCGAAAAGGCTTGTGCATCGATTGGAGAGTTTCTAACTAGGAAGCAAAAACAACAAAAGAAAATGCAGCAGATGATGATGTATCCTGCGTTTCTTTTTACGTTTGTTATCGGAATGGTGCTCTGTATTCGAATGCTGTTACTCGACCAATTGTCCAGCATGGTGCAAGAAGAACAACTCAAGCAGTCTGGCTTCCTTTATTGGATATGGCTTGGGTTTCAAAATTTACCACAGCTGGCTCTAGGATTTCTAATAGTGCTAATAACCATTATTCTTGCAGTTCGCTTGTACTGGAAAAGAAAGAACACCTATGATCAATTTCGTATGTTGATTTCACTGCCGGTCATTGGAAAGAGTGCGCAGCAATACGTGACGTTTTTGTATGCACGAGAGTTCTCGTATTTTCTCGGAAATGGGCAGTCGCTATTGTCGATGGTGTCCGAACTCAAAAAAGAAGGAACAAGCGCATTGTCGAAGATGATTGCGCAGAAACTAGAAGAACAGTTGATTCAAGGAGAATCTTTTTCTACGGCGCTTGAAAAGATGAAGCTATTCCGGCAGGAGTTTATCTGGCTGGTATTAGAAGGAGAAAAGACAAGGCAATTAGACGTGCAACTACAAGTATACGCCGACCAAATGCTCGACGAATTTACCCAAGGCATCGAAAAGAAAATCAAGTGGATTCAACCGTTACTACTTATGGGGATTGGATTCCTCATCGTTTCCATGTATCTGATCTTATTACTACCGACACTAACGATGATTGGAGGAAATTAAAATGAAAATGAAAACAAAGAAAAAAGGCTTCACGTTAATCGAATTACTCGTGTGCCTCTTTATTATTGGCTTGATGATGCTACTCATTATCCCGAATATTGCGAAACAACGAGAAACTGCACAAGGTAAAGCAGATGATGCGATCGTTAGAGTAGTTAAATCACAGCAGCAGGCTTATATGATTGATTTAAAAACAAAAGACATTCCTACTGCAGAACAACTTAAAGAAAATGGATATATCGATGATAGTCAATTAAAAGCTTATAATAATGTTCCATCAGATAAGAGACAATAATGAAGGTGCGAGCATTTACGCTTGTTGAATGCTTAATTGCGCTTTCCATTGCTTGCTTCTTACTATTACTGACTCCGCCTTTGATTAGTCATTCCTATGTAAATTGGAAGGAAGAAGTATTTCTAAGAGAGTTTGAGCAGGTGATGGATACGGCGCAGATTACAGCTATTTCAACGGGACAAGGTTCGTTTGTAACTGTTTCTGGCGGAATTGTGGAATTAAATTGTCACGGAGCTAGAGAATTGGATAAGAAGATTCGCTTTCCGGATACGATGAAAAGTTATTCTGTTCAAACGTATGGTTTTAAACCCTATAGTGGGAATGTTAGTCAGTTCTCATCCGTGACGTTTGATGGGCAAAATCGCAGGTACACTTATGTTTTTCAATTAGGGGAGGCAAAGTATCATGTTGAAATTACCGAAAAGTAGAGGATATGTATTGCTGGAAGCCTTAATCGGACTGATGGTTTTGACCGTTATTGTATCCTTAATCAGTTTTATGATGGGGCAACTGTATCATCGCCAGCAACTAAGAGGATGCTTTTTGGATGCTGCGGCTACGCAGTTAATGGATTTACAAGCCAGTGCGACTTATCCTGCTAGCGTTGAAAAATTGCCAAATGAAGAGTACAAAAAGATGAAAAAGGTGACGTTTGAAAAAGTAAATACAGCAGCCTCTCCAACAGTGGTGACGGTCTCTTGCGGAGAGCATGAGGAGGTGTTTCAAATCAATGCGATTACCGAGAAAAAAGTCCGGCTTCATCCTCGTTGAACATCTAATTGCGCTCGTGATCATCTCGATTAGTTTAGTGGCGTTTATGGGGCTTTCAACGGCGTTTCTAAAAATCAAGGACCGCCTCAATGTTCCTGACGATATTAAATGGCATGTCGCCGTTCAGCAAATGAATTTTAATTATGCTGGCTTTAGGCTGACATCGTTTAATGGCTATGATCCTTATACCGCACATTTTGAAAATATGACATCTGAGAAAACAGAGGTAATAACATTGGTGTCTAGTTGGAAAGATGGCGGGAAGATTTATAAAGGAGCAGGAGGAAGTGGAGGACACCAACCGTTTCTTTATGGCATTCGTTCGCTATCTATCAAAAGAAACGGAAGCAGGTTACTGATTTCGACAACGCTCAATCAAGGAAGTACTTTTCGCTTAAATTTTGCGCCAAAGAATCGAGCCATTTATGTCAAAGTGAAAGAGGCTAAGGAAAAGAAAAATGACAAACCTTAAAAGAAAAGGAACATTACTATTTCAGTTTCTGGCGTTACTTGCGATTGCTAGTTTCCTTATTATCGCGCTACTCAAAATTCATGCCCATAACACTCTTGAATATCGCCTTCTGGAAGATGGGTATCGAATGGACATATTGCTTGAGATGGCGAGTCAGACAGTACGGCAAAAACTGTCTTTTAATGGAGATGAGATGACTTTTCCGGATACCATTCAATTTTCTAGTGGCACGGTGAGAGTAGAATGGAATGAGAAGACGCATCAATTTACCCTAAAGGCGCACCTTCCAAATGGGCACTCAAAGGAAGATACA
Source organism: uncultured Carnobacterium sp. (assembly GCA_937976325.1). Classification (GTDB taxonomy): domain Bacteria; phylum Bacillota; class Bacilli; order Lactobacillales; family Aerococcaceae; genus Granulicatella. Next base: position 12,914 of record CALJSD010000123.1, on the reverse strand, counting down.
CTATATATTCAGTTTGTAAAATAGCCTAAACACTACATAGCGACTTCTTTTTGTTTTTTTCATTTTCAAGATATGGTATACTTTTCAATGAGAAAATGAAAAGATGGTGAAATAATGACACAAACAATCGGAGAAATTTTAAAAAGTGCAAGGCAATTAAAAGGCTACACTCTTGATGACTTGCAACAAATTACAAAAATTCAAAAACGTTATTTAATCGCAATTGAAGATAATGACTTCGACTTGATGCCAGGTGCGTTTTATACACGCGCATTCATCAAACAAATTGCTGATACAGTTGGATTAGATGGAGCAGCTTTATTAGAAGAGCATGCATCTGAAATCCCGCAAGCTGTTGTGAAGACAACTCCTTCTACAACATATACGACTACTTCAAGTAATCGTTCACGTTTAAATAAAAACAAGAGTAAATGGTCTTCAGTATCCAATACTCTAAAAAATTACTTCCCAACCATTTTATTGGGAATGTTCATCGTAGCGATTATTTTTGCAATCGGGCAAGCTGTATTTAGCAACCGTGCGCAACGCAATACGCCTGTAACGACACAAGCTACAACGCAAACAGCTGTTGCAGCAGAAACAACTGTTGCTACAACGACAACTGCAGCTCCAGAAGTGACAAGCGTTACTTATTCATATGCGAACGGAAATGCATTGTACTATATTGCGAATGTAAGTAAATTCCCATTAGATGTGAAAGTACTTAATGAAGCAAGAAATGCTTTATGGGCACAAATTTCAGCGGATGGTAAAGTTGTGGCAGACGGAGTTCCAGCTACAAATCAAACAGTGACTGGTTCAATTCCAGAAGGAACAACAACGATTCGTATGGACTTTGGATATACTCCATTAGGTACGATTACAGTTGGTGGTGTTGAACTAACAATTCCTGAAGGTTCAACAGCAACACGTATTTATATCACGATTCAATAGGAGAATTGCGATGAATTTACCAAATAAATTAACCGTATTGCGAATTTTCATGATTCCGGTGTTTATCATCCTCATGTGTTTGCCAAGTGAAGCGCTCGGTGTGATGAGTCTTGTAGGCTCTCAAATCAGTGTAGTTCACTTTTTGGCGATGATTATTTTCGCAGTAGCTAGTTTTACAGATTATCTTGATGGATATTTAGCACGCAAATACAAATTAGTGACAAACTTTGGGAAGTTCGCTGATCCTTTAGCAGATAAAATGCTAGTGATGACCGCATTCATTATGCTCGTGTCATTTAACTTAGCTCCTGCTTGGGTTGTGAGTATCATTGTTTGTCGTGAATTAGCAGTAACAGGACTTAGACTATTACTGGTGACAGATGGCGAAGTCATGGCAGCTGCTTGGCCCGGGAAAGTAAAAACCGCTACTCAAATGTTGGCAATTATTTTCCTATTAACAGATGATTTGTTCTTTAAGGCCATTGGAATTCCAATCGGACAAATCTTACTTTATAGTTGTTTAGTATTTACAATCTATTCAGGTTTGGATTATTTTGTAAAGAATCGACATGTATTTGCGGATTCATTTACTAAAACAGAATAACAAACGAAGCCTGAAACAGTTGTTTTGGGCTTTTATTTTTACAAAAGAGTGTTAAGGAAGGCGAAATTATGAATGCAGAAATCATTGCAGTTGGTACAGAGTTACTAATGGGTCAAATTGTAAACACGAATAGTGCTTACCTTGCCCAAGAATTAGCAAAAAACTCGATTCCAACTTACTATCAACAAGTGGTTGGTGATAATGAAGAAAGAATGTATGAAGCGATTGAATTAGCCGCTTCAAGAAGTGAATTGATTATTTTATCTGGAGGTCTTGGACCAACAACAGATGATATCACTAAACAAGTATTGGCGCGATTTTTAAATGTGCCACTTGTTGAAGATGAGGCAGCTCTTCAAAAAGTGATTGATTTTCACGTGCGTTCTCATCGCGACATGAGTGAAAATAATCGTAGACAGGCACTAGCTTTCGAGGGCGGTACTGTTTTTAAAAATCATAATGGACTTGCAGTTGGTTGTGGTTTTGAAAAAGATGGCCGACAATTCATTGTTCTACCTGGACCACCAAATGAATTAAAAATGATGATGCAAAAAGAAGTGTTACCTTTCTTACGTAAGAAAGTGGGCAAAGTGGATTTATTCGAATCACGTTACTTACGATTCTTTGGAATTGGAGAATCTCGATTAGTAACCATTTTAGAAAATCTAATTGAAGAACAAACAAATCCAACGATTGCTCCATATGCTGGAAAATTTGAAGTGATGCTTCGATTGACAGCCAATGGAAAAACACAAGAAGAATGTACAGAGCTTCTTGATGGGATGGAATTACTCATCCAATCTCAAGTAGGAGAATACTTCTATGGATACGGAGACCATAATACATTACAGGAAGTCACTGTTGATTTGCTAAAAGAATCAGGGCTAACAATTGCCTGTGCTGAAAGTTTAACGGGTGGATTGTTTGCAGCAAGTGTCGTGGCGTTTGAAGGAAGCTCCTCTTATTTCCAAGGAGGAACAGTCGCTTATCAAAGAGAGGCCAAAGAAACGCAACTAGGAATTGACAGTACCTTGCTGGATCAATACGGAATGGTGAGTGCAGAATGCGCCAAAGCGATGGCCGAACAAGCAAGACTCCATTATCAAAGTGATTTGGGAATTTCATTTACAGGAGTCGCTGGACCAAGTGAAATGGAAGGAAAAGAAGTCGGAACGATTTTCGTGGCATTAGCGTCTCAAACAGATGTAGAAGTGTTAGAATTACACCTTGCACGTACTCGTAACGATAACCGTGAATTCGCGGTACAATATGGATGGAATTTACTTAGAAAATATTTATTAAAACAAGCTCGAACAAAATAAGAACAAATGTTCGCATATTGCTTGCGCATGGAATAGAACATAGTGTACAATATGTTTGACTTAAAATTCGTGGAGGAATTAAAACATGGCAGAAAATGAAAATCGTCAAAGAGCATTGGAAGATGCGCTAAAGAAAATTGAAAAGAGCTACGGTAAAGGTGCCGTAATGAAATTAGGAGAAAAAGTAGATACACAAATTCAAACAGTATCTTCAGGTTCTCTTGCATTAGATATCGCATTAGGCGTAGGTGGATTCCCACGTGGACGTATCATCGAAGTATACGGACCAGAATCTTCAGGTAAAACAACAGTTGCACTTCATGCGGTTGCGGAAGTTCAAAAACGTGGTGGAGTAGCAGCGTTTATCGATGCTGAGCATGCTCTAGATCCAGAATACGCAAAAGCTTTAGGCGTAAACATTGATGAATTATTATTATCTCAACCAGATACAGGGGAACAAGGATTAGGAATTGCAGATGCTTTAGTATCATCAGGAGCCGTTGACATTGTTATTGTCGACTCAGTTGCTGCGTTAGTTCCACGTGCCGAAATCGATGGCGACATGGGGCAATCACACGTAGGTTTACAAGCTCGTTTAATGTCTCAAGCATTACGTAAATTATCAGGTTCTATTAACAAAACAAAAACAATCGCAATCTTTATCAACCAAATCCGTGAAAAAGTGGGCGTTATGTTCGGAAACCCTGAAACAACACCTGGTGGACGTGCGTTGAAATTCTACGCGACTGTTCGTTTAGAAGTACGTCGTGCTGATCAAATCAAACAAGGTACTGAAATTTTAGGGAACCAAACTAAAATCAAAGTTGTTAAAAATAAAGTGGCTCCACCATTTAAAACAGCTGTTGTGGATATTATGTACGGAGAAGGAATTTCTCAACTTGGGGAATTACTTGACATGGCAGCAGACCTCGACTTCGTGAAGAAGAGTGGTGCATGGTACGCTTATAACGACGAGAAGATTGGTCAAGGTCGTGAAAATGCAAAAGCATACTTGGCAGACCATCCAGAAGTCGTTGCAGACTTGAATCAAAAAGTTCGTGCCCACTATGGCATTGGAGTAGTAGCTCCTGTCGAAGTGGAAGAAGAAGGACAAACAAGTTTATTAGACTAATCAATGAAAAGAATCGAGCGCTTCAGCTCGGTTCTTTTTGTATGCAATTATGACCAACTGCTTAAGGTTTCATAAGATTGCTAGCATTTTACATTAAAATAATGTACTCTTATGGTTGGTATAATTTAAGAAAGAGGATTTTTCAATATATGTTTAAAGGAAAGCCTTATGTAGGCCTGAGTGATAAAATTCGTAATCAGAAAAATTCGCAACAAATTCTCTTGGAAAGTTCATCTTGGTTAACGATCGGGAATATCGTCTCAAGATTACTTGGAGCACTATATATCATCCCTTGGGGAATGTGGATGGGTGCCGATAGGGATAATGCGAACTACCTATATTTTATCGCCTATAATATTTATGCTTTAGTATTACAAATATCAACGGCAGGGATTCCTGTTGCGATTTCTAAAATCGTAGCGGATAACCAAGCAAGAAGAGACTATAAAACAAGTTGGCGCTTGTTCAAAGGAACGATGCTCTTTATGACATTCCTTGGAGTGGTCTTTGCGGCGGGAATGTATTTTGCAGCGCCACTTTTTGCCAAAGGAGCTACTCCTGAAGAAGTCGCGGACAGTATTATGGTCATTCGTTCGCTAACGCCTGCGGTACTCATTATTCCACCGCTTAGCTTAATGCGTGGATACTATCAAGGGTACAATGAAATGGCTGCTTCTGCGAAATCTCAATTATGGGAACAAGTTGTCCGTATCTTGTATATGTTAGGATTAACGTATTTTGTAATGCGTATTGTTTCTGGCGGTTATGTTCTTGCTGTAGCCCATTCAACTTTTGCGGCCTTTGTCGGTGCGGTCATCGCGTTCTTATACTTAGCATATAAGATGTTCCGTGACCATAAAGGCATGATGGAATTAATGGAAGAAGGGCGCCCTGAACGTCCATTAAGTTTCTGGAAAATTATTTTTGAAGTGATGCGTGAAGCTTTACCTTTCGTGTTAGTAACTTCAAGTATTCAAATCATCAGCTTGATTGACCAAGAAACATTCCAACGTCTGGTTCCAATCTTTACGAACTTCTCGTTTGAAGAAGGAAAAGAACTGATTACTTTATTTGGATTTAATGCGAATAAGGTGATTATGATCGTGATTTCGCTAGCGATGAGTATATCAACAGCGGCATTGCCACTGCTTGCGGCTCATTATTCAGTCAATGACCGTGAAGAAGTGAAACGCGTCATTGCGAACAACCTTGGATTATTTGCATACATCATGATTCCAGCTTCTGTAGGGATGGCGATTGTATCAGAACCGATTTATAATGTGTTCTATTCACCAGATCCAACAGGAACATATTTATTAATGGTTTCATGTATCATGTGTGTGTTCTTAGGATTATTCGTAACATTCACTTACATCCTGCAATCAATGGAACAACACATTATTGCGATTAAAGCATTAGGATTTACAGTGCTTATTAAATTGCTATGGCAACCAATGATGATTTACTTCCTTGGTGGAGCAGGTCCATTAATTGCCAGCTCAGTAGCATACTTTGTTGCGACGCTTTATATGTGCCGTCACGTTCTTCGTATTACACGATTCGATTTGAATTACGTATTGAAGAAATTCGGGCAAGTACTTCTTGCATCTCTTGCGATGGCCATCACTTCAGCGATTACGCTCTATGCGATTAAACACGTAATGCCAATCGGTGGTAAAGTACGTGCGTTAATTGCAGTTGCTGCTGTAGGTTTTGTCGGAGTTGTGACTTACGGACTAATTACCTTGAAGAATCGATTAGCTGATGAAATGCTTGGCGCTCGTGTCGGTGGCATTCGTCGTAAATTGAGGATGAAATAATGAGATTAGATAAATGTTTAGCAGATTGTGGCCTTGGAACTCGTTCCGAGGTCAAATCTTTATTAAAGGCCAAACGAATTACCGTCAATGGTAAAGTCGTAAACAATGGGAAAGTTCAAGTGAATCCTGAAACGGATGAGATTCTGTTTGATGGCGAAAAGATTCAATACGAAGAGTTCGTCTATATTATGATGAACAAACCAAAAGGGGTCGTTAGTGCGACAGAAGATAATCTTCATAAAACAGTACTGGATTTAATCGATCCGCTTTATTTTAAAAAAGGAGTCTTCCCAGTAGGCCGTTTGGATATCGATACGCATGGATTATTGCTTTTGACAAATGATGGAGAGTTGGCACACCGTCTTCTTTCGCCGAAGAAACACGTCACAAAAATCTATCAAGCAAGAGTCGAAGGCGTGATGACTCCTGAAGATGCCGCTGCTTTTGAGAAGGGCATTGTGTTATCGGATGGAACGGAGTGCATGCCAGCGCGTCTGGATATTCATAGTGTGGCGCAGGATGAATCGATTGTTCAGATTCATTTGAAAGAAGGAAAATTCCATCAGGTCAAACGCATGGTCAAAGCCTGCGGAAAAACGGTTGTGGATTTACAGCGACTCACGATGGGGCCACTCAAGTTAGATGAGAGCCTCGCGTTAGGAGAGAGCAGACCCTTAACCGAAGAAGAATTACAATCATTAATGATGAATGAATAACGAAAGCTTAGGAGAAATCCTAGGCTTTTATTTGTTATAGAAAGGGTTTAACCGCTTTTCATCCTTTTGTAAAAATGGTAAGATAAGACTATTGAATCTACTTGATAGAGATTGGAGCGATTGGATGACAATTGATTGGAAAAAAGAAGTAGAACTTCGTAAAGAAGATCTATTAAAAGATTTATTCACATTATTACGTATCGACAGTGTGCGTGATGATTCTAAAGCGACAGAGGATGCACCAGTAGGTCCTGGACCTAAAGAAGCGCTAGAAGCATTCTTAGCAATCGGTGAACGTGATGGTTTCACAACAAAACAAGTTGGAAACTTAGCAGGTCACATCGAGTTTGCACCAAATCCAGACTATAAAGAAACTCTTGGAGTTTTAGGTCACGTGGACGTTGTTCCAGTAGGAACTGGATGGGATACAGATCCATTCGAGCCACAAATTATTAATGACCGTATTTATGCGCGTGGTTCAAGCGATGATAAAGGACCAAGTATGGCAGCATACTACGCATTAAAAATTATCAAAGAATTAGGATTACCAGTTTCAAAACGTGTTCGTTTCATTATCGGAACAGACGAAGAATCAGGTTGGAAATGTATGGACCGTTACTTCCAAACAGAAGAAATGCCAGACTTTGGTTTCTCACCAGACGCAACATTCCCAATCATCAATGGTGAAAAAGGAATTCTTTCATTACACTATGATATTCCTGGTGGTGCTGCTGAAGGAGACTACCAATTATTAAGCTTCGACGCAGGCTTACGTGAAAACATGGTTCCTCAAGATGCTCATGCGGAAATCGTTGTTCCAAATGCAGATGAAGTGGTTGACCGCTTCTTGGCATATGTTGCTGCAAATCCTATTGAAGGTAGTGCTCAAGTATTAGATGGCAAAGTTATCTTAGACGTTGTTGGTAAATCAGCACACGGTTCAACTCCAGATAAAGGAATCAATGCAGGGACACACTTGGCTAAATTCTTAAACCAATTCAACTTCAAAGGCAACGCGAAGAAATACTTAGCGTTTGCTGCTGAAGTATTACATGAAGATACTGATGGTAAAAACTTGAAAGTAGACTTCAACCATGAAGTGATGGGACCATTAACTGCCAATGCCGGAATCTTCACTTACACACCAGAATTAGGTGGGGTAGCTGTAGTGAACTTCCGTTATCCATTAGGGGTAACTGCAGAAGGACTTGAAATTAAGACTGAAGTTGTGGCTTCAGGATATGGTTTCACTGTTGCTCACGGTAAAGCACAAGTTCCTCACTATGTATCACCAGAAGATAAATTAGTATCAACATTATTAGATGTATATCACCGTCAAACAGGATTACCTGCACATGAACAATCAATCGGTGGTGGAACATACGGACGTATCTTTGAACGTGGTGTAGCGTATGGTGCGCTATTCCCAGACTCAATCGATACAATGCACCAAGCAAATGAATTCTTCGCATTAGAAGATTTATTCCGCTCAGCTGCAATTTACGCAGAAGCGATTTACGAATTAATTAAATAAGCGTAAGTGATTAGGAGAACGGATTTCCGTTCTCCTTTTTCTTTTAAGATGATGGCTATAAAAAGATGTATCTTGCCATATGAACGTTTAAATAAAAGAAATGCTATTTCTAGATATAAACTGAGAATGAATAACAAATTCGGATATTTATATACAAAAGTAATGCTTTTTCTGAAATACCAAGTATTTTAGTTATTGATTTTTTTCACAAATATCCTATACTGAAATTAATAATGAATATGAATGATAGTTGAGCGTATAAGAATAACTCATAAATTTGATTAGAATCTTGTTGGTTAGGAAGTGAAATGATGGATTATATGAAGAAAATTTTGGAGTGGTTACCACGCAAATACTTAGTACTTATTGCTATTGGTATGTCTTTAACAGCTTTAGACGGTATTATTATTCCTTCCTTCATCTCAGGCTTAATAGATGTTTCATCCACTCAAAAAGTTGAGGATTTAGTAAAAATTTCAATCATAGGAGTTCTTAGTTATTCGCTTATTCGACTTGGATTATTTATATGGGAAGATTCTCAACAAAGAATGATAAAACAATTAACATTAACGCTTAAAGAAAAAATCATTACAGCATTCTTTTACGGAAAGTTTAACCAACAGGAAGTAGAGTCAATAGTGCTTAGTGAATTAAAACTATTAGAAGAACAGGGCATCAAGTCTGTCATGGGATTTTTCTATTGTCTCGTATTTGCATTGGTTACCTTGTTGTATGTATCTGCTATAGATTTAAAATTAGCAGCGCTCTTTATTACGTTATCGTTCTTACCAATATTAGTCCCAAAATTATTTGCTAAATCTATTCGAAAGCATTCAAAGGAATGGGCTGAAGTGAACCAATTAAGTATCTTGCAACAACAAGAATATTTGAAAAGTAAGCCAATTATTAAAAACTTTTTTGTAGAAAAAATCTTCTTGAATAAGTTGATGGGAACATTGAATCAAACAGAAGAAGCCTATTTTCAAATGAATCATGTTCGTTTTACATCGAAGTTATTAGCAAATTTACTTTCTGGATTAAGTTCATTTGTACCGCTAGCCATTGGGGTATATCTCGTTATTGTTGGGGAGACTAAGTTAGCCACAGTTATTGCAATTTATTTAGCTAGTGATCGTATTATTGGTCCTTTACTTAGTGCAATAGATTATTATCAAAGATTTAATTCAATCATTCCTGTAATCGAAAGAGTAGAAAAGTATACAGAGTTTGAATGTGATAATTCTGAAAGTAAATCTAGTATTGGTACAGTGTTTCCAATTGAGTTACAGCAGTGTAATGTTCAAATTGATGGCATAACTATACTAGATAAAATTGATTTCGAAATTAATGAGAATGATAGAGTACTAATTATGGGACCATCAGGCTCTGGAAAATCTACACTCTTGGAATTAATATACGGGCTCTATGTATCTAAAGATGGAGTTCAAAAGTATAATGGAATTCAGAGACAATTAGTTTCAGGTGATGATTTAAAGAAACACATTGGGTTCTTTACACAGGAATCAATGATTTTCTATGAGTCGTTAAAATCTAATATTTCTCTAGGAGAAGATTACTCAGATAGTGAAGTGACGTCTGTTATTCAAAAAGTAGGGCTAGGTTACTTAGTCGATAGAATAGGGCTACATAATGCAGAAGTAAATCTAGATGAATCACTTTCTGGAGGAGAAAAAGCTAGAATCTGTCTAGCACGTCTATTACTTAGAAAATACCAATTACTGCTATTAGACGAGTTTTCTTCTGCTATTGATGAGGACACAACGATGATGATTAGGGAACTTCTCATTAAGGATAAAATTCCATTTATAGAGATAGCACATAGAGTGCCAAAAGATATTGACTTATACAATAAACGCTATACTTTGGAGTCTGGACGATTAAGTCACTAATCATTTAATAAAAAATCACCCTGAAACCTTGAAGTTTTTTGCTAAATCGCTATAAAACGTGCTATACTACTAATGATATTATGTGTGAAAACTGTAAATATATATATTTGGAGGCTATAGCATGGGATTTGTAATCTTTCTATTGCTAATTGTGGTACTTGGTGCCGCAGGTTATGCAACAGCAATATTCATGACAAAAAAACAAACTAAAGTAATTGAAGAATTATCAGAGAAAAAGGATAAGTTAATGGCAGTGCCAATTGCGGACACGTTCTACACTTTGAAAAACTTGAATTTAACAGGGCAAACAAAGAGAACGTACGAAACATGGCAAGCAACATGGCAAACAATCACACGATTCCGATTCCCTGAAATCGAAGCTGCATTAGTAAGTGCAGAACAATATATCCAAAAATTAAACTTCATCAAAGGAAATCAAGTGACACAACAAGCTGAAAACTTGATTGAAGAAACAAAAGCTGAAGTTGATAAAATTTACTCAGCATTACAAAAATTATTGGATAGTGAAAAACAAAACCGCGCAGAGCTAGACTTATTACAAGAACGCTATGCTTCAATGCGCAAAGACTTATTAGCACATAGTTTCTCATTCGGCGAAGCGCTAGAAACGTTAGAAAAACGTTTAGCTTATTTAGAATTAGACTTCGCGAAATTTAATACATTAACAAACGAAGGCGACCACTTAGAAGCCAAAGAAGTACTTGGACGTATCGAAAACGAAATGAAAGAATTTGAGTCCATCGTTGAACAAGTTCCTCAATTATTAAAAGAAATCGAAACTGAGTACAACGAACAAGTAGAAGACTTGAAACAAGGATATGCTCGCATGGTCGAAGAGCATTATCAATTCTCTAAAATATCAATTCCTGATGAAATTGAAAAGATTGAAAAAACAATCGAAGTGGCACGCGGACATATCGCTGCTACAGAATTAGAAGAAGCTCGTCAACAATTAGATAAAGTGGCTCGTGAAATCGATCAACTTTATGATGTGATGGAAGCTGAAATCGAAGCACGTGAATTTGTATACCGCAACAAAGCTCAAGTTGAAAAACGCTTGAACCAAGTATTACAAAGCAACCGTTATGTGAATATCGAGGTTGACCGTGTTTCTCAAAACTATATCTTGTCAAATAACGAATTCGTTCGTGTACAAGAATTTGCGGAACAATTAGAAAAAGAACAAGAAGCCGTTCAATACTACAGCAAGGCGATGGAAAACCATCAAGTTCCTTACTCAGTAGTGAAAGAACATTACGAACTCGTTCTTGATAAATTAAACAGCATTGATGAAGATCAAACTGATTTAGTCAACACATTATCTGATTTACGTAGCCAAGAAAAAGCGATTCGTGACGGATTAGATGTCTTCGAATTAGACTTACGTAATATGAAACGTACGATTGAGAAATACCACTTACCAGGTCTTCCAAAAGAGTACTTAGAATTGTTCTTTGCAACAAGCAATCGTATTGAACAATTATGGCAAAAGATGAATCGTGTGAAATTAGATATGACTGAAATTAACGCGGCGAACAACGTGATTGAAGAAGATGTTGAAAAATTAGATATCTTCACAGAACAAATTGTTGATAATGCACAATTAACAGAGTACATGATTCAACATGCGAACCGTTACCGTTTATCACATCCTGAAATCGAAACAGCAATTGGTCGTGCACTTGACCTATTCAACCACACATTCAAATACGATGAATCATTACAAATTATTGAGTCAGCGTTAGAACAAGTGGAACCAGGTGCTGGTAACCGTGTCCGTCAAAACTATCAATCAGAAAAGAATAATAGCTTATTCTTCTAATAAATAAATGATTAAGCCACGTGGGTGAAAACTCACGTGGCTTTTTTGTTTTCTTTTGAATCATCGTATCATAATCAAGTTTTATGTGTGGAAAATCTATATTTTTACGATTCTTCCAGAAGTATACTAAAGATACAAATGAAGGAGGGATTTTATGGATTTTGTATTATGGGGAAGCGTATTTTTAGCAGGCTTATTCTCGTTTTTTTCTCCGTGCGTGCTACCGCTGTTTCCAGTCTATTTTGGTGTTTTAATGAGTGAACAGGACGGACCTCACCTGAAGATTGGGAAATTAGAGATATATTGGAAGCCAATGATTCGAACGGTCATCTTTATTGCTGGCATTTCAACAGTATTTTTCTTCTTAGGATTTGCGGCAACTGCATTAGGAAGTCTGATTTACAATCCTTGGTTTAATATCACACTGGGAGTCGTGATTGTGCTATTGGGATTGCACCAAATGGAACTGTTCCATTTACTATTTTTACAAAAACAAAAAACAGTTCAGTTTGAAATCAAAGATAAAAAATCGCTTTGGAGTAGTTACTTATTAGGACTTAGCTTCAGCTTCGGATGGACACCTTGTGTGGGACCAGTACTAAGTGCGGTCCTAACGCTTATCTCCACGCAACAAGCCAGTATCACTTATGGGGTTTTCTTACTTTGCTTATATATATTAGGTTTGGCCATTCCGTTTTTAATCTTATCAGCTGCTTCAACCGTAGCGTTTAAATGGTTTAACCTTGCTAAGAAACGATTATTATTACTTAAAAAAATCGGAGGACTCGTGATTGTTATTATGGGAGCATCGATTATCTTTGCTCAACTGTCACAAGTTTTCCATTAAAAATTAGGAGGAATGAAAATGAAAACAAAATGGATGATTGCATTATTTAGTACATTGCTTTTAGGTGCTTGTCAAAATTCACAAATGGGCATGGATACTAAAGACATGAAAGAAACCACTGAAATGATGAGCTCGATGAGTGGTGAAAAAATGGATAAAATGGATAACATGAGTTCAAAAGATGAGAAGATGGACAAAAAGATGGGAGAAATGGACGATATGACACAGTCTA
>CALJSD010000122.1 GCA_937976325.1 uncultured Carnobacterium sp. | reverse complement strand
ACCTGGAGATGCGGTGTTAGTGCATAGTCCAACCTATGTCGGCTTTACGCAGTCGTTAAACGATAATGGATTGAAGGCCGTGCATAGCCCGCTTGTGAAAGACGAACAGGGTGTTTACCGTATGGATTTTGAGGATATGGAGCGAAAAATCAAAGCGCATAAGATTCATGTGGCGATTTTCTGTTCTCCGCATAACCCAAGTGGTCGTGTATGGGAGAAGGAAGAAATCGAACGCGCGATGGAAATTTACCGCAAGTACGATGTGATTGTCGTGTCGGATGAAATTTGGTCAGATATTATTTTTAAAGGCCATAAGCATATCCCAACGCAGTCGATTTCAGAAGATGCGAAGAATCGCACCGTTGCCATGTATGCGCCAAGTAAGACTTTTAACCTGGCAGGGCTCGTTGGAAGTTATCATGTGATTTACAATGATGCGTTAAGAGACCGTGTCGAGTCAAAAGGGTCGAAGCCGCATTATAACGCGATGAATGTGATGTCGATGCATGCGTTAATCGGGGCGTATCAAGAAGAAGGATACGAGTGGCTAGAAGAGTTGCGTGAAGTGATCGAGAAGAATGCGGATTATGCGTGCGACTTTATTCACCGTGAATTTGACGGCGTGGAAGTGACCAAACCTGAAGGCACGTACATGCTCTTTATCGATTGTTCAGAGTTCTTGAAAAAACACAATCTGACGCTCGAACAGCTTGAAAAACGCGGCTGGGATGTCGGCGTATCTTGGCAAGACGGCAAGATGTTCTTCGGCGAAGGATGTATTCGTATCAACCTCGCATTGCCGTACGCGCGACTGGTAGAAGCATTTGACCGTATGAAAAAATATGTATTCGTGGACACTGTGCCACCATTAGACTAGGAGGATTTCCATGACAAAGAAAGTAATTCAAACAGAACAAGCTCCAAAAGCGATCGGACCTTACTCACAAGGAGTAGCCTACACAGGAGAAACGATTGTCGTCTCTGGACAGTTGCCAATCGTTCCTGAAACAGGGGAGTTTGCTGGAAGTGATATCGCTAGCCAAACGCATCAATCATTGAAAAATATCCGTGCGATTTTAGAAAGTGCAGGGCTAGGGATGGATGCGGTCGTATCAACAACGGTGCTACTAGCGGACATCAACGACTTTGCGAACATGAATGAAGTATATGGAGAGTATTTTGCTTCTCCTTATCCAGCGCGTATGGCGTTCCAAGCAGCAGCCTTACCAAAGAATGCTCTTGTGGAAATCCAAGCGATTGCGGTAAAAGGATAAATGAATTAGGCACTTGCGTCATCTGGCGCAGGTGTTTTTTGTTGGTGGTTTTCTTCTACGCGGCGAGCGGTTGTGATAAAATAAGGGAAACAAGAAGAAAAGAGGCGTTGTGAGTGCAGGCTGTAGAACAACCAAAAAAATCAAAACTATGGGCGCTGTTAAGCGGAATACTAGGAATTGTATGGGGTGGACTCATCTTTGTGGCGCCGTCTTATATCTTGCCGAATATTTTTTCGATTGTCATTTTTAGTATGGTTTTTCCATTTACCGCACCCTCAGAAGAAACACTTCAAATTCTGCACCAAACGCAGATGATGTTTATTTATCTAGTTGTGTTTATTTGGGTGATGTTTATTGTCGCTAGAATTAGTCATCGCTATTATAAAAAGACGGGCGAAATTCCGTATTGGATTACAAAAATCTTTTTACTGGCAGCCAGTTTAGGAGTTATTGCGACGCTGCCGGTTCTCGTTTCCTATATTCCAGGATTAACAGGTATCAATGATGTAACACTTCAAATCGGTGGGATGGGATCCGTTCTCATTATCACGGGCGGAGTTTCTGGACTGTTGGGATTGATTTCTGGAGCTGGATATTTAATTTCGTTAAATCGATTTGACAGTTAGAGGAGTTGAGAAGATGAAAGATAAAAGATGGGCCAAAATCAGTGCGTTTGTAGGGGTTCTAGGTGGGCCTTTAGCGCTCTTTTTCGCATTGGTGTTATTGGCAGCCGGAATTGGCGCCAGTCGTGATGGAGTAATGGTGGCCCTTGCGTTATTAGTGACGACATTTGGAATTATTTTTTTCGTAGCGTTGAAAAGTGCGCACTATTATAAAGAGGATGAACGTGTGAATCAGGTGGGTGGCAATTTATTTGTAGCCTCAAGCGGGGTAGGATTCGTTGTCGCCTTACTGCTTGGTTTGGTAAATGTTCCAATAATTAGCGGACTCGTTGATTGGATAATGGATGCGTTATTCGATGGAAGTGAGGGCTTTGCACGTATGCTCGGTCTAATGTTTCTATCCGCGATTTTATCTGTAGTCTGGGGCATTTATTATGCGATTTCTCTAAGGAAATTTAAAGATTCGAACTAAGGGGAGTAGTGGGATGGAAGACATAATAATTGAAGAAAATCTAAAACTTATTCCATATTATCCGAATCAAGAAACTGCTTTGGAATGGTATCAAGATTTAGATGTTTGCAAGCAAGTTGATAATATAGATACTCCTTATACTAGAGAAAGATTAGATGCTATGTATAACTATCTTTCAACAAATGGTGAATGCTATTATATTCAATTTAATAACACCTTAGTAGGTGATGTATCACTTTATAATTGCAACGAACTAGCTATTGTAATTTCAAAAGAATTTCAAAATCAACATATTGGGCGAAAATGTGTTCAGAAAATGATACAACAAGCAAAAGAAAGAGGTATAAAAGAATTAATAGCAAATATATATTCATTTAATCAGCAAAGCAGAAAAATGTTTGAATCAATTGGATTTAAACAAATAGATGAAGAACTATATATGTATAAACTATAAACTCAGAAATAGATGAACAAAATAAAGGTTATGGAGGTAAACCTTTAAAGGAGAGTTGTGAGATGGAAGAATTAACATGGGCATTGCGAAGTGCTCAGGTCGGTATTAAGGGAGGAGCACTTTTGCTAGTGGCTACTGTTGTGCTATTCGCTGCAGGGCTTGGAGCAGATGGGTTCCTATTTACGATAGCAGCCCTACTGCTAGTGGCTACTTAT
>CALJSD010000121.1 GCA_937976325.1 uncultured Carnobacterium sp. | reverse complement strand
ATGGCTATCTCTAAAGGATGGCATCGTTTCGTAGCTCCTACAATGCTTGTAGGGACGCTTGGATACATTATTGGTACTTATGTTGGTATCTTTATTGGACAAATCTTAAACTAACAAAAAAGCAACTAATTCTGAAAGCCAGAGTTAGTTGCTTTATTTTTATTTATTTTCTAAGTAAGTAATTGCCATTGCATCAACGCCAGTGTGGCTCATGATGATTGGTGATGTTGTTACAATTGTGAGTGGCACATCAGGGAAGAGTTCACGTACACGAGCAATATTTCCTTCGTTAAAGTCACTTAATCCTGCATGCATAATTCCGATTTCTTGAATGCCATTCGGAGCGGCTTTCATCTGTTCAAAGATTTCATCGTATTTCTTTTGAAGTGATTTCAGACCGCGGCCTTTTTGGATAATTTCAATCTTGCCATTAATGACTTGTAGGAATAATTTAATGTTTAATAAGTTTGAGAACATACCCATTACTTGGCTAATACGACCACCTTTGATTAGGTTGTCTAAGTTTACTACAGTTAAATAAAGAGTAGTGCGTTTCTTAGCATCTTCAACAATCTCAAGAATTTCTTCTACTGTTTTACCTTCTTGTGCTGCCTTAGCTGCCTCTTTAACAATCATTCCCATAGATCTAGAAGTAAAGTCTGAATCGACAACAGTGACATTTGTTTCTGTGATGTCAGCTGCTTGACGAGCGGCATCTACAGTACCACTGATGGAACGCATCATCTGAATTGAAATAACAGAATCGCCATTTTTTCCAAGTTCGTCATATACTTCTACGAAACGACCGATAGAAGGTTGAGCTGTTTTAGGTAATTCAGCACTCGCAATCATTTTTTGTTTAAATTCTTCTTTTGTAATTGTTACCCCATCGATATAGTTTTTATCGTCGATTGAGATATTCATTGGAACGATAGAGATTTCAAATTGTTTAACTTCTTCTTCAGTTAAGTCTGCTGTTGAGTCCGTTACAATATATACTCTAGACATTAAAGTCACTCCTATCAAATAAGTTTACTTATCTATATTACCATATTTACCGCATAAAAAGCTATATTCATAATCTATGTGGAAAAGTGCGAATTATGATACAATAAATAAGCAAATGTAAAGCGTGAAAGGATGAATGGGATGGACGGAATCCTTCCATTATGGAAAGAGAAAGGCATGACGTCGTTTGACTGTGTCTATAAAGTTAGAAAAATATTGAAAACGAAAAAAGTCGGGCATTCTGGAACGCTGGATCCTGAGGTGGATGGAGTGTTACCAATTTGTGTTGGTAAAGCGACTAAGGTTGTGGAGAACCTTCATGAAGCCAACAAAGTCTATCAAGGTGAGATTACATTAGGGTTTTCTACCGAAACAGAAGATGCTCACGGGAAAGTTGTTGCAACGACACCTATCGAAACTCCTTTTTCAGTTCACGAAATTGATGAAATAATGCAAAGCTTTATTGGAGAAATCACTCAGATTCCACCGATGTATTCAGCGGTGAAAGTAAATGGAAAACGTCTTTATGAATACGCCAGAGCAGGAGAAGAAGTAGAGCGCCCTATTAGAAAGGCGACGATTTACGACTTCAAACGTATTTCAGAACCAGTTTACAATAGTGAAACGAAGACACAATCGTGGAAATTTGAAGTGAGCTGCAGCAAAGGGACTTATGTGCGCACACTTTCTGTTGATTTAGGGAAAGCATTGGGCGTTGAAGCACATATGTCGCAATTAACACGTGTGAAAAGTGGTCCTTTCCATTCTGACGATTGCATTACCTTAGAACAACTTAACGAGCTTGCTCAAAACGATAGCGCTCAAGAAGCGCTTAAACCTGTTGATTTAGTATTTGAAGACTATCCGCGTATGGATTTAACCGAAGTTGAATTTATTCGATTTAAAAATGGTGCGATTTTAACAAAAGCAGAATTTTCACAGATTGAAGTGCCGACTGCTTGTTATTATGAAGACCAACTTATTTCGATTTATGGTCCTCATCCAACGAAAAAAGATTTATTAAAACCAATTAAAATGTTTTAGAAAGGAGAGAAGAATGCAAACTATTGAGTTAACACACCCTTACAAAAAAGAGTGTATTGTTCAAGAACCAATTGTCCTTGCTTTGGGGTTCTTTGATGGGATTCATTTGGGACACAAAGAAGTGATTACAACGGCGAAAAGGGTTGGCCAGGAACGCGAGCTTAAAGTAGCAGTGATGTCTTTTAATCAGCATCCCTCTGTTATTTTTCAAAATGTAGATCCTGAAAGCATTCAATATGTCTCACCGCTAGAACGTAAAAAGGAATTATTAGAAGAACTAGGTGTAGATATTTTTTATATTGTAGATTTCACAAAAGAGTTTGGGGCACTTACACCACAAGAATTTGTCGATCAATACATCGTGGATTTAAATGCGAAAGTGGTTGTAGCTGGATTTGACTACACATACGGGAAACGGGATATTGCGAATATGGAACTACTACCAAAGTATGCTTCGAATCGTTTTGAGATTATCACAGTTGATGAGCAAAAAAATTCGAGTGGAAAGATTAGTTCTACTGCTGTACGGGACTTATTGCTACAAGGTGATATCGAACAAGCAAACGACTTGTTAGGATACGACTACATCATGGATGGAGTTGTTGTTCACGGCTTTGGACGAGGTAGTAGAATGCTTGGATTTCCAACTGCCAATATCGAAGTTTCTAACGATACTTTCCTCCTTAAAAACGGAGTGTATGTTGTTGAAATGTTTGTGGAAGGTAAATGGATTCCTGGTATGGCATCGATAGGAATTAATCCAACTTTTGATGATGTTCATAAAGTAACGATTGAAGTGAACTTGCTCGATTTTGATAAAGATATTTATCACCTTCCTGTTCGTGTGAAATGGTTAAAATATTTAAGACCAGAATTGAAATTTGACGGAATCGATGCGTTAATCGCTCAATTAAAACAAGACGAACAAGATACAAGAGATTATTTTAAAACAAAGAGAGGTTGATTCTCGATGTGGTATTTAAAGAACTATGATGAACTAACGAAGGAAGAGATTGTTGCGATTTACAAAGCCAGAATCGAAACCTTTATTGTCGGCCAGGATTTGAATTATCAAGAAATTGACGATACGGATAAAAAATCATGGCATCTATTTGAGATGAATGATGATGGAGAAGTCATTTCTTATTTACGAATCATTCCTGAAAAGGATAAAGTGCGTCTTGGTCGAGTGTTAATTGACAATCGATACCGAGGCAAAGGAAAAGGTCGTGCATTGTTAGAACGCGCTAAAGAAGTATGTAAAGAGTGGTTTGTGGATACTGTCATTGAAGTTCATGCTCAAGCGCATTTAGTAAAATTATATGAGTCACTTGGATTTGAAGTTGTTTCAGAACCGTATGACATTGTTGGCATTTCACATGTTACGATGGAAATGTATTAGGAGGAAATCATGATTACACGTTACACACGTCCAGAGATGGCGAAAATTTGGTCTGATGAAAATCGTTATAACTGTTGGTTAGAAGTAGAAATCTTAGCCGATGAAGCTTGGGCTGAGCTAGGAGAAATCCCTAAAGAAGACGTAGAGAAGATTCGTAAAAATGCGAAATTCACAGTTGAACGTATTTTAGAAATCGAAGAAGAAACAAGACATGATGTCGTTGCGTTTACAAGATGTGTTTCTGAAAGTCTTGGAGAAGAAAAGAAATGGGTTCACTATGGCCTAACAAGTACGGACGTTGTAGATACAGCGTACGGCTATCAATTAAAACAAGCTAATGACATTTTACGTAAAGACTTAGCAGACTTCTTAGAAATCATTAAAGAAAAAGCACTAGCCTATAAAGATACAGTTTGTATGGGAAGAACGCATGGAGTTCATGCTGAACCAACCACTTTCGGATTGAAGTTAGCCTTATGGTATTCAGAAATGAAACGCAATATCGAACGTTTCGAACGCGCAGCACAAGGTGTTGAAGCTGGTAAGATTAGTGGAGCCGTTGGAACGTTTGCCAATATTTCTCCTGAAGTGGAAGCATATGTGTGCGCAAAACTTGGGATTCGACCACAAGAAATCTCTACACAAATCTTACCTCGTGATCTTCACGCAGATTATATTTCTACGATTGCACTCATTGCGACAAGTATTGAGAAGTTTGCGACAGAAATCCGTGGACTTCAAAAATCTGAAACTCGTGAAGTAGAAGAGTTCTTTGCAAAAGGACAAAAAGGTTCTTCTGCAATGCCTCATAAGCGCAATCCAATCGGTTCTGAAAACATGGCCGGTCTAGCTCGTGTCATCAGAGGGCATATGGTTACAGCGTATGAGAATGTGAACCTATGGCATGAACGTGATATTTCACATTCTTCAGCTGAACGCATCATTATTCCAGATAGCACGATTTTACTGAACTATATGCTTCGTCGTTTCGGTAATATCGTTAAAAACTTGACGGTGTTCCCAGAAAATATGTTACGCAATATGGATGCCACATTTGGACTTATCTATAGCCAACGTGTGTTGTTAAAACTGATCGACAAAGGAATGAGTCGTGAAAAAGCATATGATTTAGTGCAACCATGTACAGCAAAAGCATGGGACGAAAAACTTCCATTCCGCGCTGTTTTAGAAGAACAACCAGAAATTACAGCTACTTTAAGTAAAGAAGATTTAGATGATGCGTTTGATTATCACTATCATATTAAGAATGTAGATTTAATTTTTAAACGCGTTGGAATCTTATAATTTTGAAAAACATGCTGAAAAGAGTGCATTTTCAATAAAAATATGGTATAAATAGAAAGTAAAATTTAACAAAAGGAGTCAGAAAATGATTAACGTAAGTGATTTAAAAGCTGGAATGACATTCATTCTTGATGGAAAATTAATTAAAGTGTTGGAAATTAGCCACCACAAACCAGGTAAAGGGAACACTGTAATGCGTATGAAAATCCGTGACGTTCGTAACGGTTCAACAGTAGATACAACTATGCGTCCTGATGAAAAAGTAGAACGTGCACACATCGATACAAAAGATGTTCAATACTTATACAGCCAAGATGGCGTTGGAGTATTCATGGACTTAGAAACATACGAACAATACGAAATTCCTGAAGAAACAATCGAACAAGAATTAAAATACATCCTAGAAAACATGGAAGTTAAAATCCAATTCTACGGTTCAGAAGTAATTGGGGTTTCATTACCATCAACAGTTGTACTGCAAGTTACTGAAACTCAACCATCAATTAAAGGTGCTACAGTTACAGGTTCTGGTAAACCAGCAACAATGGAAACAGGATTAGTCGTAAACGTTCCAGACTTCATCGAAGCTGGCGAGTACTTAGAAGTAAACACTTCAGAAGGTACATACGTACGTCGTGCAACTAAATAATGAAATGAAGAATAACAGTTTGCATTTGCGAGCTGTTATCTTTTTATCGAAATAGGTATAGAATTTCCCTTTGTTTGTGATAAAATGATGAAAATGTAATCAAATATGAGTAGTGGATGTGAAGTTATGAATCAATACGGTTATTTACTAAAAACTTTAAGAAAAGAAAAAGGAGTTTCTCAATCCGAATTATCAGATGGAATTTTATCCAAAAATCATTTATCAAAAATTGAACGTGGTGAAAATGATATCTCTTTTCAAACTTTATTAAAACTATTAGATAGATTAAATATTTCACTTTTTGAATTTGAATTACTCTTAGATAAGACTCAGAATAATCAATCTACTTTTTTAAAAGACTTATCTATTGCAGTAGTAAATAATGATTTGTACTTATTAAATGAATTATTAACTCGGGAAATTGAATTAAAAAGAAAATCTAATAATATTCGACATAAACATAATGTCATTCTATTGAAGGCTTATATTGATAAATTTTCTAACACTCCATTTAATCATCATGATATTCAAGAAATTATACAGTATATTCTAACTGTTGACGAATGTGGACGATATGAAATAAGTTTATTTGGTAATTTTGTAGGATTTATGTCACCAGATATGAGACACAAATTAGTGAAAATGATTCATCGAAAGAGTCAATTATTTTATTCAGATAAAAATTATACAGAGATTTTTTCTCGAATTTTATTGAATGTTTGTTATGCAGATTTGAAGGATAAAAATTTTAATTCTGCAATAGAAGTAATAGACATTATTGAAAAGCAATTAAATAATATAGAATTATATTATGAAAAAAATCAATGTAAATTTTTTAAAGGACTCTATTTAATTGGTACAAAAAATAGAGATGAAGGAGAAAATTTATGTAAAAAGTGTATTGAATATTTCTATTTCATGAATGATATTTCAAAAGCAATTGAACATCAGAAAGTATTGAAGAAGTTTACGGAAGAGAATACTTAAGTTTTTTATCTATAAATTTGATTACATTATAATATTTTTTAAAAATTACTGGTAATATCTAATTGTAAATATAATCTTTATGAGAAAGAAGAGTTATTTTATGAAAAATATTAAAGAATATGCATCATTATTGTTACATTCTAAAAGGTTCTTACTTGTAACAGCTACAAATATTATTATCATTTTCTTGGCGTATTTTACTGAATACTTTAAAAATCGAATTCCTAGTCAAATTTATTTTCAAATTTTT
>CALJSD010000120.1 GCA_937976325.1 uncultured Carnobacterium sp. | reverse complement strand
GCCCGTTTCCGACATAAAGCATTGAACCAGGAATGATTGTAATTCCGTTACTTGTACCCGCTAAGCCTAGTAAAGCTGAAAGAGCTCCACCTAAAGCACCTGCTAGCAATGAAAGTACGAATGGTTTACGGAATCGTAAGTTCACCCCAAAGATAACAGGCTCTGTAATTCCAAGGAAAGCAGATAAAGCCGCTGGGAATGTTAATGCTTTTAATTTTGGACTCTTCGTTTTAACACCAATCGCAACCGCTGCTGCCCCTTGAGCTGTCATCGCAGCAGTAATAATCGCGTTGAATGGGTTTTGTCCAGTCGCTGATAATAAGTTAATTTCTAACAAATTGAAGATATGGTGAACACCAGAAACAACGATTAATTGATGTGTACCACCAATGATTAGTCCACCAAGACCAAATGGTAAATACAAAACAGTTGTCGTAATAGATAGAATCACTTTTTCTACTTGATGGAAGATTGGTCCTAATACAAATAGTCCTAAAATTGACATTACAAATAATGTAATAAATGGTGTTACTAATAAGTCCAATACTTCTGGTACATATTTTCTAACCCATTTTTCAAAATTAGCACCTACAACTCCGATGATAAACGCTGGTAAAACAGAACCTTGTAAACCAACGACATCCACAAGACCGAAGAATTTGATAGGAACAATTTCCCCACCTTGAGCAACCTCCCAAGCGTTAGGAAGAGAACCAGAAATTAACATCAGACCAAGTACAATCCCGATTGTTTGATTCCCACCAAACACTTTAAACGTAGACCAAACTACTAAGGCTGGTAAAGCGATAAAGGCAGTGTCTGTTAAGATTTTAGAATAGATCAAGAAGTCAGATGGTAATACAACACCAAAAGCCTCTAATAATCCACGCAGACCCATGAAAAGACCTGTCGCAACAATCGCTGGAATGATTGGAACGAATACATCCCCGAATGTACGAACAGCACGTTGGAACCAGTTCCCTTGTTTTGCTGCTTCGGCTTTCATTTCGCTAGTTGTTGAAGTTGGTAATCCTAGAGATACTACTTCATCATAAATGCGGTTAACCGTTCCTGTCCCAAAAATGATTTGGAATTGTCCAGCATTGAAGAAAGCTCCTTGAACTTTCTCTATATTCTCGACTCTATTTGTATCGATTTTTTCTTTATCTTTTACCATGATACGAAGACGCGTTGCACAGTGCGCTACACTACTAACGTTGTCTTTGCCACCAATGGCTTCGATAACACTTTTTGCAATTTCAGTATTATTCATCCATTACACTCTCCTTTATAAAAATTGTTACTAATAATAGCACATTTATTTCATTTCGAATTTTATCATTATACCGCTATAAGTCAAGTTACATCTGATATTGAATCACAAAAAGAACACTTTAGCAAAAAAGCTTGCATTTACGCGGAAAAACACGTACTGTAAAGATACAATTTTAGAGGAGGAATCCATCATGAAATGGACAACTGAACTTAGATACAAACGCTATGAAGATTGGACTCAAGCTGAGAAAGAACAATTGAAATCTACAATGGAAAAATCCCCTTGGAGAGCGAAATACCACGTAGAACCATCCAGCGGATTGCTAAATGACCCTAATGGTTTTTCTTATTTCGACGGTAAATGGATTGTGTTTTACCAAAACTTTCCTTTTGGCGCTGCTCATGGATTGAAATCATGGGTACAACTAGAAAGCGATGACCTTGTGACATTTAAAGAAACTGGTGTCAAAGTCCTTCCAGATACTCCTATGGATAGTCATGGCGCTTATTCAGGTAGTGCAATGCAATTTGGTGATAAATTATTTCTATTTTATACTGGAAATGTGAGAGATGAAAATTGGGTTCGCCATCCTCACCAATTAGGGGCACTTATGGGTAAAGACGGTCATATTGAAAAACTTGGAAAAGATTTGATTCCAAAACCAAGTAATGCTACAGGTCACTTTAGAGACCCACAAATTTTCCAATATAAAAATCATTATTACGCGATTGTAGGTGGTCAAAATCAAGAAAAAAAAGGCTTCGTTCGACTCTACCGTGCTGTTCATAACGATTATACAAATTGGGAAGAAATTGGAGATTTAGATTTTAAGAATGACAATACCGCTTATATGGTGGAATGTCCGAACCTAGTATTCGTAGATGACAAACCCGTACTCATTTACTGCCCTCAAGGATTAGATAAAGACGTATTCCACTACGATAATATTTATCCAAACTTATATAAAATCGGTGAAACATTCGACCCAGAAAATGCGACAATCACACCAGTTTCTGAGCTCCATCAATTAGATTACGGTTTTGACGTCTATGCAACCCAAGCGTTTAACGCACCAGACGGTCGTGCGCTTTGCATTAGCTGGCTTGGATTACCAGATGTTTCTTATCCTAGCGATGTTTACGAACACCAAGGAATCTTATCACTAGTGAAAGAACTTTCCATTAAAGATGGCAAGTTATATCAAACTCCAGTAAAAGGAATCGAAAAACTTCGCCAATCTTCACTTCCATTTAATAAATATATTAAAAACACATCAAATTGCTACGAGTTAAATCTTAAATTAGAAGGCGATACGATTCATGAACTTGTTCTATTCTCGGACAAGGATGGCAATGGACTATCCCTCATCTTTAATCTTGTAGATGGTGAAGTTGTAGTTGACCGTAGCAATGTTGGAGAAGCCTTTGCTACAGAATTCAGTAGTGTTCGTACAGCACCAATTGCTCCAGCAGACACTACTGCTCGTATCTTTATTGATAATTCTGTCTTTGAAATCTTTATTAATGATGGAGAAATGGTATTTTCTGGACGTGTCTTCCCACGCGCGGATCAAACACATATTTCGATCTTACAAGGTGATCCAACAGGAGTCTATTATCCACTGCTTTCATTTACAAATCCAAACTAAAAAAAGAAGATCCGATAGGATCTTCTTTTTTTATGCTTCAACTAATCGGTGAATCCATTTTCCAGAAAAGACTCTTCGTAATCCAATAAAGGCTTTAGATAACTCTTCAACACCAGCGCAGATAACAACTAATTGTACTGGGAAGTGCCATACTGCGGCAGCAAGTAACGCTAAAGGCACTCCTATTAGCCAAACACAAGCCATTTCGAGTTTCATGCCGTACTGCGTATCTCCACCACCTCGAAGAATCCCCACCAAGATAATTGAATTTAATGTTTTAAATACGAAAATCACACCCATAATTTGGAGTAATTGTTGACCGATAAGGAACACTTCAGGACTTAGATGAGCAAACATCAATAGTGTCCAATGTGGTGTTAGGCTTTGAATACCACCAATGACCACTCCAACAACAAGGGAAATTGTAACAAAGCGTTTTGCTTCTTTTTGCGCTTGTTCGACTTCATTACGTCCAACTCGGTTTCCAAGCATAATACTACAGCTACTACCAATTCCTCGAACAAGAATAAACGATAGATTTTGAACAGCTACAGCCACTTGAATCGCTGCTGTCGCTTGTGTTCCAACCATAGCGTATGCTGCATTATAGAACACTTGTCCAAGAGCCCAGAACGTTTCATTAATAATAACTGGATAAGTTGTAATCCAATAATTCATCCATAAGCCTTTTGAAATATGATGCCAATAGCGACCGATTGGTAGTCGGATTGGTCCACTGTATGAAAATACCACACCAAAAAGAACACTCACTTCTACAACACGAGCGATTAATGTCGCTACTGCTGCCCCGACAACACCAAGAGCAGGTGCACCGAATTTCCCAAAAATAAAGACGTAGTTAAAGACGGCATTCGTCACAAAGCTACAAATTGTTGCAATTAGCGGAACCTTAGGACTTCCTGTCGTACGAAGAGCGTTTGTCATCGCAAAACTCCACGCTGTAAATACATAACTTAAAGCAGCCACACGTAAGTAATCTCCGCCGGCTTGAATCACCAGTGGATCCTTTGTAAAAATATGTAGAATTTCATATGGGAATAATACTCCAAGAAGCATGAACACAACGCTGACAACTGTTGATAAAATCAGTGACATTTGATTGACTTCTTGAACCTTGTGCGTATTTTTAATTCCCCAATATTGTGAGAAAAGCACTGCAGAACCAGTGTGAATCCCAAAGCAAATCAACGTAAATAAGAAAAATACTTGGTTTGCAAGACCTACTCCCGCGATACTAGCATCCCCAAGAGAGGAAATCATAATTG
>CALJSD010000119.1 GCA_937976325.1 uncultured Carnobacterium sp. | reverse complement strand
TACAGCAAACCGTGCAGCCATGCATGGTGCCCGTGTAGCCGTAGTAGAAGGAAACTTACTTGGAGGAACCTGTGTAAATATCGGCTGTGTTCCTAAGAAAATTATGTGGTATGGAGCGCAAATTGCAGAAGCGATTCACGCATATGGTCCAGACTATGGATTTACTGCAGAAAATGTCACTTTTGATTTTGCGACATTAAAGAAAAACCGTGAAGCGTATATTGAACGTTCACGCGCTTCTTTTAATAGGACTTTTGAACGAAACAACGTAACGGTGATTAAAGGGTACGCGCGCTTTGTCGATGCCCACACGATTGAAGTGAATGGGGAAGAGTACCGTGCCAACCATATCGTAATTGCGACAGGGGCAAAACCTGCCATTCCAAACGTGGAAGGAAAAGAACTTGGGGGCACTTCTGACGATGTGTTTGCCTGGGACGAGTTACCTCAATCAGTAGCTATCTTAGGCGCTGGATATATTGCCGTAGAACTTGCGGGTGTCTTGCATGCACTAGGCGTGAAGACAGACCTTTTTGTTCGCCGCGATCGTCCTTTACGTAACTTCGACCATTCGATTATTGAAGTTCTTGTTGCGGAAATGGAAAAATCAGGACCAACATTGCACACAAACAAAGTGCCACAAAAATTAGTTCAATTAGAAAACGGTCATGTGGAAATTCATTTCGAAGATGGAACAACTTTCGCTGCTGAAGAAGTGATTTGGGCAACAGGACGCACTCCTCATACAGAAGGGTTAAACCTTGAAGCAGCAGGAGTGGAATTAACAGAACGTGGATTTATCAAAGTGAATGAATTCCAAGAAACTACAGCTGAGGGTGTGTACGCACTGGGAGACGTTTCTGGTGAAAAAGAATTGACGCCAGTAGCGATTAAAGCAGGACGCACACTAGCAGAACGTTTATTTAACGGACAAACAAACGCTAAGATGGACTACACGACTATTCCAACCGTCGTGTTCTCACACCCAGCCATCGGAACAGTGGGACTTACAGAAGAACAAGCCGTGAAAGAGTATGGAGAGGAAAACGTGAAGGCATACTTATCAACGTTTGCTGGAATGTATTCAGCCGTGACAAGCCATCGCCAACAAGCGCGCTTCAAACTCATCACAGCAGGAGCAGACGAAAAAGTAGTCGGACTCCACGGAATTGGATATGGTGTTGATGAAATGATTCAAGGCTTTGCCGTAGCCATTAAAATGGGCGCAACTAAAGCTGACTTCGACGCAACCGTCGCGATTCATCCAACAGGTAGTGAAGAATTTGTGACGATGAGATAAGGCAGAAAGACAGAAGACAAAAATAGCTCACAGTGTGAGCTATTTTTGCTTTTATTGAATTTCAAATCATTCGCACTGCGAATAATTTCCGCACAGTTTATTAGACTTTCTTGAATCACGAGTGATGAAAAGAAAGTCAATAAACTACTGCGAAAAGCCTTCAGAAAAAGAAAACTCCTCCAAATGGAGGAGTTTATTTCGTTTAACGATTCATATTCACGACTTTAGCTAAGTTATGGCGTGAGCGAACTTCTACAAGTCGTTTGACTTCTGGGCATTCAGGAAGAGGCTCACCATTACAAATTTCACTAATGGTATCCGCCGTAATACTGTTGGCCAGTAAGATTCCATAAGAATGATTTGAATTATCGAAGATGACAAGAGAAGGAGTGTGCGTTACATTCATCTCTTGGGCGATTTGTAAGTCGCGGTCGTACGCTGTTTTTACAGCAGCACTGGCTTTATCTTCGTAAAACATTTTCTTATCTATTTCAATATTATCTAAAATTTCATCTAATAACTCTTTGCTATAGTTACGATTGTGATGATGAATTTGGTGTTGCAATTCAAATAAGAATTGACGACCTGGACGTTTTCCTTGTAAGAGGGCAGCTTTATAAGAAAGAGCCGCATCATAAATTCTAGTATAGATTTCGTTTCTTAAATCTAAATCTGTTTCATCTAACTTTTGGTTTTTCATATATTGATCAACCGTTTGTAAATTATGAAACGTTACGAATTGGTAATGTACTTTAAAATCAGAATTACGAACAAATTTTAATAGTTCATTTTCACAGCGATAACAATATGATCCCAATGGATTCACGAATAAATATAATTCGAAAATCTTTTCGTGTGAAGTGTGTTCTGATAGATTTTTTGTTTTTGAAGTACTCAAAATCCTACACCCCTGTTCCCTAACTAACTTTGTAACATCATTGTAACATAGTTCGTCGAAATGTCAGAATAATTTGCACAACGTGTGACGTTTGTACTCATCTCGTGGACAGTGCTCGTTTAATTTTGCTTTCTGCTTGGCATCTTTTGATATTATATTTGGCTAAAATGCCTAAAAATACGGGTTCGCCGAGCTCGAGACTAAGAACTTCCATTTCCATCTCAAAGTCGACCTTGCCATTATAATGACTCTCGTCTAGAACAAGCCATTCATTTTCGGAGAGGGCACCTTCTAAGCGATGCGTTGTAAGAAGGGCCGTTTGATTCACGGTTTGAATTGTAATGCCTTTATCTTCCAATGCCTCCTGAAGCGAAGTTGGCAGCGTAAATTGTTTATCGTGGTTATAGGCATTCAGAATGTCTACCGGAAGGACTTCGGTATATTCTAGCACCTCTAAGCTACTTTGAGGAATCTTTAGTGT
This sequence comes from uncultured Carnobacterium sp., assembly GCA_937976325.1. Classification (GTDB taxonomy): domain Bacteria; phylum Bacillota; class Bacilli; order Lactobacillales; family Aerococcaceae; genus Granulicatella. The sequence goes on along the minus strand of CALJSD010000119.1, from coordinate 2,737 downwards.
GATTTCTCCGGTTTCTTTTCCTTCGACGATGCGAATGCGAAGCGCCATTTTATGTTCTTGGAGGAGACCTTCATAGTCGTAGTAGCTATTCGTCTGCGTAACGTCTTTTGTAAAGACTTCTTTATAGTCGTTTACGAGTGCGTCGTATTGTTCTTTTGACAGTAAGTTTTTAAACTCTTTTTCAATTTCCGGCATAACCGTTCCTCCTTTAGTGTTCTATTGTAGCTCATTTTATTACAGATTTGAAAAAAATCGCCTTAATTTATCATGATTCCCCATAAAATATGGTATGATAGAGAACGGAAATGAAAAAAAGTAGGTGAAAATATGGAAACATGGGAAACACCCTTAGTAGAAGATTGGGATGCCTTTCTAGCTCCGTATTATCAAGCAATAGAGGAATTAAAAATTAAATTAAAGGGAATTAGACGCCAGTATCGTCAGGAAGGAAAGCATGCACCGATTGAATTTATCACGGGCCGTGTAAAGACTCCAGAGAGTATTTTAGAAAAGATGCAAGTTCGTAATATTCCTAGAGAAGAGTTCCTTGAAGGCGTACAAGATATTGCAGGGCTTCGTATTATGTGTCAGTTCGTCGATGATATTTATGAAGTGGTTCGCTTGATTCGTCAGCGTAACGATTTTGATATCGTGATTGAACGCGACTATATTCAAAATAAAAAAGCGAGTGGCTATCGTTCGTACCATATCGTGTTGGAATATCCCGTGCAACGAATCGAAGGGGAAACAAAGATTCTTGTGGAAATTCAAATTCGTACGCTAGCGATGAATTTCTGGGCAACGATTGAACACTCATTGAACTATAAATATAAAGGGGAGTTCCCCGATACGATTCATGAGCGTTTGGAACGTGCGGCAGAAGCGGCGTTCTTGCTTGATGAAGAGATGTCTCAAATTAGAGAAGAGATTCAAGAAGCGCAATATATTTTTGCGATTAATAAGGAAAATCAGCGTAAACGTAAGAAACGGAGGGAATCATGATGAAAGTCGGTTTATACGGAAACCAAACAGAAAAAACAAAAGAAGTCATGAATACCTTCGACCGCTTATGCCAAGAAGGATGTTTTGTGCGCGATGACGTAAATCCTGATGTGGTGATTACAGTTGGCGGAGACGGAACGCTTTTAGGAGCCTTTCACCGTTACCGCAATCAACTAGACAGTATTCGCTTTGTGGCCATCCATACAGGGCACTTAGGCTTCTATACGGATTGGCGTAACTTCGAAGTGGATCAATTAATCGAGTCATTGAAACAAGACAAGGGAGAGCGTGTGAGCTATCCATTACTCGATGTGAATGTGAAATTTAAGAGCGGAGATGTTGTTCGTTATGCAGCCTTGAATGAGGCAACATTGCGTAAAGTAAATGGCACGCTTTTATGCGAAGTGTATATTAATGGCGAGTTATTTGAAAACTTCCGTGGAGATGGGCTTTGTGTGGCGACACCAACTGGGTCAACAGGCCTTAGCAAGTCTCTAGGGGGAGCCGTTGTTCATCCGCGTGCAGAAGTGATGCAGATGACTGAAATGGCATCGATCAATAATCGTGTGTATCGTACACTTAGTTCGCCAATGATTTTTGCTAAAGATAATGTCTTAACACTACGTCCTGAAAGTAAAGAGGGCATGGTGATGGCGATTGACCATTTAACCTATAATGCCAACGAGATTGAAGAAATTCAATTACAAATTAGTGGGGAGCGCATTTCATTTGCGGCGTACCGTCATACACCATTCTGGGATCGTGTGGAAGATGCGTTTATCGGTTCGCGTGAAGTGAACTGTCGTGGAAATGAGGAAGTCCGTTGATTTTAACGTGGAATTACCCATACGAGTATCCGATGATGATGCGGTCCTTCTTGCAAGAAGTGGGGATTTCAAGAACCTTTCTTGCCCATGTAAAAACGCATGGGGACCTCCTCGTGAATGGTCGTCATGAGATTGTGTTAAAGACTCTCAATCCTGGAGATGTTCTGACGATGGTGATTCCGCCGTCTGGAGAACATGAGACCGTGATTCCAAGTGAAGTACCGATTGATATTTTATACGAGGATGATTATTTACTCATTATCAATAAGCCAGTTGGAACAGCTTCGATTCCGTCAAAGTTGCATCCAGACCATTCGATGGCGAATCGTGTGAAAGGATACTATAAGAGACGTGGTTATGCAGACCAAATCACTCATGTAGTGACGCGTCTTGACCGTGATACTACGGGAGTGATGATGTTTGCCAAACACCGCGTTGTACATGCGTGGATGGACCAAGCCTTACGAGACAAAACCATTGAGAAGAAGTATTTAGCGATTGTGCATGATACAGCAAGATTAGAAGAGCATGGCATGATTGATGCGCCGATTGGTCGGCATGAAGGGTCGATTATTAATCGTTGTGTATCAGAAGATGGGAAACCATCGCTAACCGAATATTGGAAGAAAGAAACGCTTGTTGGAGCGGACCTTGTCGAGATTTTATTACACACTGGGCGCACGCACCAGATTCGTGTTCATTTCTCCCATATCGGTTTCCCTTTGCTTGGCGATGACCTCTATGGTGGTAGTCTTGAACATGGCATAGAGCGTCAAGCTCTGCATTGCCATTACTTATCGTTTTATCATCCTTTTCTTGAAGAGCAGTTGGAGATGGAAAGTCCACTGCCGGATGATTTCAACACTCTTATAACTCAGTTATCAAATAATAATTTATCTTAAAAGGAG
>CALJSD010000118.1 GCA_937976325.1 uncultured Carnobacterium sp. | reverse complement strand
GACCTGAGTGGTCGTGACCACAGCAATGATCGTGTGAATGCATATTACTTCCCTCTTTCTTGTTTTAATAACTCTTCAATCCAGTTTGAATCAAATTTTCCAGAACGAATCATTTCAATTTCTTTTTTGTATGGCGCAATTTGAACTTTATCTTCCACTTTAATCCAAGGTGTTTCGAGAATCTTTGGAAGCTGTTTAAATTCAGGAACATTAATAACGTTCATGAGCGCTTCAAATCCGATTTCTCCAAAACCAAAGTTCTCATGTCTATCTTTATGAGCCCCCACAGGATTTTTCGAATCATTTACATGAAGGACTTTAATACGGTCAAGGCCAACTGTTTTATCAAAATGAGTTAATACTCCTGATAAATCATTTTTAATATCATACCCTGCATCGTGAACGTGGCATGTATCAAACGTTACGGATAAATGTTCATTGTGCGTCACTCCGTCGATAATACGTGCTAATTCTTCGAATGTACGAGCTAGCTCTGTTCCTTTACCAGCCATTGTTTCTAATGCGATTTGGACTTTTTGGTCTTTCGTTAACACTTGATTTAATCCGTAGATGATTTGATTTAAACCAACATCCACACCAGCCCCTACATGAGAACCTGGGTGAAGAACGACTTGAGTAGCCCCTACTGCTTCTGCACGTTTCAATTCTTCTCTTAAAAATTCGATTGCAAAATCAATATAGCCTTCTTTTGTAGTGTTGGCTAAGTTAATAATATAAGGCGCATGGACAACAACTTCTTCAATGCCATGTTCTTTCATGTACTGTTTCCCAGCTTCAACGTTTAACTCTTCAATTGGCTTTCTTCTTGTATTTTGCGGAGCACCTGTATAAACCATCATGACATTAGCATTATAACTTGCTGCTTCCTTTGCTGAATTCAAGAGCATTTCTTTTCCGCTCATCGAAACGTGAGACCCAATTAACATAATCTTCCTCCAATATTTCATTATTCTCTATTATTTTACTAAAATAATTCTTCTGCAATCAAGCTGTAAGCTATTTTTTATACACAAATAGCGCTTTTATTGGTATAATAGAGAGGAAATATACAAATATAAAAGGAGCCCTTATGGATTCATTACTGAAATTCTTTAAGAAGAAAAATATACAGCAGTTGCTGGGCTTTCTTGTTTCACTTCTACTACTATGGATTATCGCCTATCCACTAGTTAGTGAAAGTTCAACAGTAAAACCTCAAACGAACACGCAACAAGCAAATACAGATACGAATAGCTCAAATACAGCTACTCAGACTTCAACTACGGTTCACAATAAAATTGTACAGTTTGCTGTCAATACAAGCGATACCCCATTGAAGGTTTACCATACGATGGATGCTAAAGGTATCCCAATCGGGGAAATTACGAAAAACCAATACTTGCTGGCCTTGCATAAACTCGACAACGGTTGGATTCAAGTTCAATATGACGATCAAGTAGCCTATATCGAGGATAAAGATATCCTTCTTACTACGATGATGAAAGGATATGCTTCTGGCGGATTGAAATTACGCGAAACACAGGATGAAAATTCGAAAGTTCTCTTAACAATTCCTAATGGAGAACTCTTCTACCTTGTTGAAGAATTGAACGATAAAGTATTAAAAGTCCGTTACTTTGATAAAGAAGGTTACGTAGATAGCGACTCTACAAACTACGCAATTGAATTGATTCAAGAAATTCTCAACAAACAAGCTGGTCTTCCAACAACCATTGACTCTAACAAGATGTTTGTGACAAAACTAAAAGAAACACCTATTTACTCAGCTTCCAACGTCACTTCCGAATTAATCGGTACGGTAGATAAAGGAACACAATTTGTCTATGAAGACCGCGAAGGCGATTTTTATAAAGTATCTGTTGGTAATGGAAAATACGGTTATATTCCTTACTGGCTAGTGACTACAAACTTTGCCGGAATCGAAACAGATGAAACGATTCCTCAAGGGATTAAGAATGCAACAATTGTCATCGATCCAGGGCACGGTGGTGAAGATCCAGGTGCTGTTGTAAACTTCAGTGAAAAACACGAAGCAGACCATACATTAACAACTGCTCTACTTGTGAAGAAAGAACTCGAAGCAATGGGAGCAAAAGTTATCTTAACTAGAACAAGCGACACTTCTGTTTCACTTGCTGAACGTGCTGAAATTAGTAATAAAAATAATGCAAATGCATTTATTAGTATTCACTTCGACTCGTCTGAAGATGATAGCGCAAGCGGAACAACAGCCTACTACTACAGTGATAAGAGCGAAAGTCTCAGTCAGACTGTGAATAAATACTTAGCTCGAAATCTTCCATTGAAAAACCAAGGAAGCAGATTCCAAAACTTCATGGTTCTTCGTGATAATGCTCGGCCATCGATTCTTTTAGAACTTGGATATTTAAATAACCAAGGCGATAATAAAGTGATTTCTTCTGAAGAATATCAACAAAACATCGCTAAAAGTATTGCAAACGCGCTTAAAGAATACTTCCAATAAAACAACAAAAAGCGATGCTACTCCAAACGGAATAGCATCGCTTCTTTTTATCTTAAAATAAATCGTCAATCTCTTGACTTGCTGTTTCTACTGGAGTTGTATAGTTTGCAGTAATTTCTTCAATCACTGTCCCCTCTACAGCCTCTTTAATTAAACCTTCCACATCAAGACGCGCTTCATATTGACGTGCCTTTTCAAGTTTTGGTTTCGTCTTTGGACTAGGCGGTGCAAATACCGTACAACAATCCTCAAATGGTTGAATTGATAACTCAAATGTATCAATTTCTTCAGCAACTTTAATAATATCAAGTTTATCCATTGTAGCTACTGGACGGATAATTGGTGTATTAGTCACATCATTAATCGCCACCATGCTATCTAATGTTTGAGAAGCCACTTGCCCCACTGATTCCCCATTGGCAATCGCAAGAGCACGTGCATTTTCTCTAAGTTGATCCGTAATACGAAGCATGAAACGACGCATAATTGTCATTAAATACGCTTCCGGCACACTCTTCTTGATTTCCTCTTGAATTCTTGAAAAAGGTACCGTTAAGAATTGAATACTTCCACCAAACCGAGCAATTTTAGCTGCTAAGAGTTTTGTTTTCTCTAACGCTTGTGGGCTCGTATACGGTGGGCTTGCAAAGTGCACGCATTGAATTTCCATTCCACGTTTCATCGCAAGATATCCTGCTACCGGCGAATCAATCCCGCCAGATAGCATCAGCATCACACGACCACTTGTTCCAACAGGAAGTCCTCCTGCCCCTTGGATTGTCTTCAGACTCACCATTAAGTGTTCACGTCGCACATCAATACGTACCGTAATATCTGGTTGTTTTAATTGAACCTTGATGTCTGGAAATGCTTCAAGAACAGCATCCCCTAAAAACAAGTTGATTTGATTCGTATCCATCTCGAATGTATGATCCGAGCGTCTTGTCATAATCTTAAATGTTTTTCCTTCAAGGTCTTCTTGGCTTAATAAGTCGAGAACAACTTTTTTAGCCACTTCCATATCTTTTTCAACAATATATACTGGCGAAATAGATTGAATCCCAAAAATTGGTTTTACCTTTTCGATGACTTCTTCTTCAGGCGCTTCATGTAAATCTAAATACATAAAGTCATAATCGGGAATCACCTTTACCTGAGGAAAGTCTACTAAGGCTTTTTTAATATTTGACGCTAATTTTTGAGTGAACATTTTTTTGTTTCTACCCTTTGTAGAAAGTTCACCATAGCGAATCAAAATTCTAGTTTTCAACGATTTCCTCCTTTTATTTTAAAAACGAAAATTGTTTCATTAACTGATGCAATACATCGACAAAATGTTCGACTTCTTCTTTCGTATTGTCGTTTGAGAAGCTTACACGAACGGCTCCTGTCGCCCATTCAGTTGGCACATCCATCGCATAAAGCGTACTAGATGAATCTCCTTTTTTACTTGAACAAGCCGAAGTCGTAGAAATATAAATGCCATGATTTTCAAAAGCATGAACAACCACTTCTCCACGAACGCCTTTAATGGCAAAGCATAATACATGACTTGCTCCATCTTCCGGCGAGAAGATGCGAATTTCAGATTTTGTTGCTAACTCTTTCCATAATTGACTACGAAGTTCCCCCGTAACTGACTCTTCTTCTAAAGCCATTCGCAGAGCTTTTGTTGTAGCTACAATTCCTGGAAGGTTTTCCGTTGTACTACGTTCCCCTTTTTCTTGTCCGCCACCTGTTAAGAGCGCTTGAATCTTACGTCCAAATTTCTTATACATAATCCCAACGCCTCGTGGTCCATGGAATTTATGTGCAGAAAGGCTCAATAAGTCAATACGTCCAATGGCAAGGAGCTGACTTGCGCGTTCCACTGCCTGAACAGCGTCCACATGAAAGTGAATCGATGGGTATTCCTCAAGTACTTTAGCAATTTCAGCAATCGGTTGAACTGCTCCAACTTCATTATTAACAGCCATCACACTTACTAAAATCGTATCTTTACGAATGCTCTCTTTTAATTGGTCTACACTTACAATCCCTTTAGAATCGACATCTAAGTACGTCACTTCAAACCCGAAGCGTTCTAATTGCTTACACGTTTGAAGGACAGACGGATGCTCAATCTTTGTTGTGATGATATGCTTCCCAAATACAGATTTTTCTAGAGCTGTTCCTTTTATCGCCCAGTTATTCGATTCAGTTCCGCCTGAGGTGAAGAAAATCTCCTCAGGTTGAACTGATAATAAACTAGCTACTTGAGTTCTAGCTTTTGTCAACACTTGGTATGCATCTACTCCTAATTGGTGTAAGCTCGATGGATTTCCGAAGAACTTTTGGCTAACTTGAACATAGCTCGTTAATGCATCATCATAAATTTTCGTTGTTGCTGCATTATCAAAATAAATCATTCTACTATCCTTTCAAATCCCATTAGTTCGCAACGATGTTTACTAAACGTCCTGGAACAGCAATCACTTTACGGATTGTTTTTCCTTCGATGGCAGATTTCACTGAATCATGCTCTTTGGCAAGTGCTTCAAGAGCTGCAGCGTCTGCATTTGTTGGAACCATTACGCGTGCTTTAATTTTTCCATTGACTTGGAAAATCACTTCAACTTCGTTTTCCACTAATTTAGATTCATCGTAAGTTGGCCATGGTTCGTAGCTAATTGATTCTGTGAATCCGAATTTACTCCAGATTTCTTCAGCCATATGTGGTGCTAATGGCGCAATCAATTGTACAAGACCTTTCATGTAATCGAATGGCAATGCGTCTGCTTTATAAGCTTCGTTAACGAAGATCATCATTTGAGAGATTGCAGTATTGCCGGTTTCAAGCGATTCTCCTGCCTCAGCCTCCTGACTAGCTGGGACTACAGGCGTGTACCACCATGCCCGGCTAATTTTTCTCTTTTTTG
>CALJSD010000117.1 GCA_937976325.1 uncultured Carnobacterium sp. | reverse complement strand
GTGAAACGCCCGCCCCACAATTTAGCCATTATTTACCTGCCTTTTCTTTCATTAAAGCATTAATTTTAAGAGGTAATCCGAATAAGTTGATGAAACCTGCTGCATCAGCTTGGTTGTATACATCGTCTTCTTCGAATGTTACGAAATCTTCACTGTACAAGGAATATGGTGAAGTTGCACCAGCGGAGATAATATTGCCTTTGTACAATTTAAGTTTTACATCACCAGTTACAGTTTTTTGAGTTTCATCAACGAATGGGTTTAGTTTTTAACAGTAGTACATTATCAGCTCCTTTTTAAAACTAATATTATATATTTTCAAAACACGTTATTCATTATTTGAATAGCGTTTTTTTAGTGCAAAAATCTTAAGTGAAAAAGCAAAATGTAACATATATGCTACAGTAGCAAATATGTTACTTTTCGAAAATCAACCAATGCCAAAAAAAGAGAATATTTCCTATTTTTATCAGATACAAATCATTTTATGGTTATGAATTGTTAATAAAAATAATACAAATAAGGATAAAACTATAAGTAGTTCCACATTAATCTGGAACTAATTCGAATTAAATTAAATCTACGCATGTTCTATACTAATAGTGTGATAAAACGCTTGCAGTAGAAAATGACTTGATAAGGGAGTGAAGACATGAATGCAAGACAAATTTTCTTATTAGAATATTTGCTTAAACAACATGAGTACCTCTCAGCAAATCAATTATCTGAAAAATACGGAGTTTCTACGAAAACCGTTTATCAAGACATTGATAAATTAAATACTCTTTTAGAAGAAGGTGAACTAAGTAGTAGAATCGTTAAGGTTCCAAGAAAAGGAATAAAACTATCTGGGAATGAAGAGAGAAAGAAGCTCCATTCACTATTACTAGAAAATAAGCATGAATCTGGAGTTCAAGATTATTCACCTGAGTATAGAGAATCAGAACTAATCAAAAGATTATTTATTAATCAAGAAGAATTAGACATTTATGATTTTGCTGAAGAAATGTATGTTACAGAATCAACAGTTCATAGAGATGTTGATAAATTAGAGAAGAATTTAGGGCAATTCAACTTAAAAATTCGTATCAAGCATGATCAGTTATTTATTGATGGAGATGAGTGGAATATAAGAAAAGCTCTACAATCATATGTAACACAGAATCAGTTGTTAAGTAGAGATGAAAAGCTTGAACGTTTCTTTTCAAAGGTGGATATAGAAATCTGTATAGAAGCGATTAGTCGATTGTCACAAAAATATCATCACCAATTTTCAGAAGAATATTCTGATTTATTACTTGTTGAATGTTTAGTTTTTAAAAAAAGAACAGAACATAATAACTTTTTGAATGAACGAACAAGTAATTTAATTAATGATTTGAATCACTTAGAAGTCTATTTCTTTTCTGGTGAATTGTTGGAGAGCATCATTAATAAGTCTTTCTCAGAAATTTCGCCTTATGAAATTGAAGCGATGGCTTATAGTTTACTTGCTTATGGTTTTAGTGTTCAATCTACTGATTATATTCAAAATATTGAACATCAGGTCGACGAATTGATAGAAAAAGTTTCTAATCTACTGAGTCTAGATTTGTCGAAAGACAATCACTTGAAATTGATGTTATCAAACCATATTTCAAAGATGATTTTTAGATTACGAAATCAAATTTACATTACAAATCCTGCGTTAGAGGAGATAAAAAAGCAATATTCAAGCTTGTTTAATGTTATATGGATTGCTATTAGAGAACTCAGTAAATATTACGAGATTAATATTCCAAACGAAGAGTTAGCGTTTATTGTGATTCATTTCCAATTAGCGATTGAAAAAATTGTCAAACCGCTCAATGTTGTTGTTATCTGTCAAAACGGTATCGCAACCTCCGAATTAATTATGAGTAAACTACACAAAATTTTTGATTCGGATGCAAAGATAACAAACATTAATGTGAGAGAACTTGATTTTTATGACTTGAGTAATATCGATTTGATAATCTCTACAATTTCCCTTCATGAGGTGTCGGTTCCGGTGATTGAAGTAAGTCCGATTCTGACTAAAGGTGAAATTGAGTCAATCAGAAATTTCTATTCAGAACATATGACTGATAATTATACTTTGATGAGAACAAGTTTGAATGGTAGAAAATTTAACTTAGAGTCTTTGCAAACGTTAATTAAGAAGCCTTCATTAATTCGAGAAACTGTGAAAAGTAAAAAAGAGTGTCTTGAAAAAATGATAAGAGAATGTGATCTCTCGAATAGAAAAAATAAGGAGTTTAAAGATTCTATTCTTGAGAGAGAAACGTTGGGAAGTACAAGTGTGTATACAGGGGTTGCCTTACCACACTGCGACCCACGATTTGTAGAACAGTCCGAATTAATTATCATGACCTTGGATAAGCCAATTAACTGGGGAAAAAATAATGTTAAGTTAATAATTCTTATTGCCGTTGCAGAAAATGATATTCCAATCTTTAAAGATAGTTTAATCGCATTATATTCTGTGATTGAGAATCAAGAGCTAATGAATGAATTAGTTCTTATGGAGAACGGTGATGAAATTAAAAATAGACTACTAAAGGAGGTGAGCCAAAATGCTAAATGAAGAAGTCTTTGAAATTAATGTTGCAAACATAAAAACAAAAGAAGAAGCATTAAGCTATTTGGCAGATAAATTAATCAGCAAAGGAATTGTAAAAGAATCATATAAACAAGCAATTATTGATAGAGAGCATGTTTTTCCAACAGGATTACAATTTGAATCATACGGGATTGCTATTCCGCATACTGATGTGGAGCATGTGAATAAAGAACAAATAGCGTTAATGACATTGAAAGAGCCAGTTCCATTTTATCAAATGGGAACGAATGATGTTGAAGTACCGGTTAGAGTGATTTTTATGCTAGCTCTTAAAGAAGCGCATAGTCAGCTAACCATGTTGCAACAACTAATTGAAGTTCTTCAAGATAAAGACATCATGGACAGAATCTTGAGTATGGATGAGAATACACCAAACTCAGAGATTAAAGAAGTATTAGCATTAAAAAATATTAAATAATTTAGTGGTTTAGTAATATAGTGGAGTAAAGAAAACTACTAAATCATCAGTATCAGACTGATATTCTGATTATTTTATACATTAGGAGGAATTTATAATGTTAGAATTATTTCAAAAATTTATTGATTTAGGAGCCATTGTTGTTCTACCGATTTTGATTTTTATTTTTGGTATGGCTCTTGGAACAAAACCTAAAAAAGCCTTTGTATCAGGTATTATTGTTGGGGTTGGTTTTGTAGGATTAAATATGGTAGTTGATTTGTTAGGGGGTAGCTTAGGACCTGCTGCTCAAGCTATGGTTGAACGTTTTGGTTTAAACTTAACAACTATTGACGTTGGTTGGCCAGCAGCTGCAGCAATTTCATATGGTACATTGTTAGGTTCACTTGCTATTCCAATTGGTATTGGTATTAACGTATTACTTTTATTCTTAGGATTAACAAAGACATTGATGGTTGATATGTGGAACTTCTGGCATGCAGCTTTCGTTGCTTCATTAGTTTATGCAGTTACTCAAGATTTCACATTAGGATTATATGCTACTGCCACTTATTTAGTAATGATTTATTTATTAGCAGATCTTATTGCACCAGCAATTAAAAAATTCTATGGATTTCCAAATATTACATTCCCACACGGTACTTCAGCGCCTGGGTTCTTAGTTGCGATTCCTTTAAACTGGTTATTTGACCGTATTCCTGGATTCAACAAAATTGAAGCTAACCCAGAAAGCATTCAAAAGAAATTTGGTGTGTTTGGTGAAAGTACAGTTTTAGGCTTAATTATCGGTATTGTAATGGGACTTTTAGCAGGTTATGATGCAAAAGGTGTTCTTCAATTAGGTGTTAAAATGTCTGCCGTAATGGTTCTAATGCCACGTATGGTATCTCTATTAATGGAAGGTTTAACTCCAATTTCAGAAGCTGCTAACGAATTCGTTCAAAAACGTTTCCCAGGACGCGAAGTAAATATCGGTATGGACTCAGCATTATCAGTAGGACATCCAGCTGTTTTATCAAGTTCATTACTTTTAGTACCAATCACAATTTTACTTGCAGTTATTTTACCAGGTAACCAAACATTACCATTCGGTGACCTTGCAACAATTCCATTCGTAGTCTGCTTAATGGCAGCAGTATTTAGAGGTAATATTGTTCGTACAGTTGTCGGTGGTGCCATTTATATGACAAGTATTTTCTATATCACATCATGGGTTGCTCCTCTTGTTACACAAGCAGCGAAAGCAGCTAACTTCGATTTAGGAGGAAATACAAGTATTACTGCACTTGCTGAAGGTGGATTATGGCCAACTTGGTTATTCGTATTCGCTGGACAAACAGCTCCATGGATTATTTTAACCATTGTATTAGTTGGTTCATTAGCTGGTTTATACTATATCAATAAAGTTCGTGCTGCAAAATAGGAGTGAATATTATGAAAAAATTATTAGTTATGTGTGGTTCAGGTATTGCAACATCTACTGTAGTTGTTGGTAAAGTAAAACAATGGTTGAAAGACAATGGTTACGAAGACAAAGTGCAAGTATTCCAATCTAAAGTATCAGAAGAAGTAAACAGACTAGATGAATATGACGTGGTTATTTCTACAACCGTTGTACCTGATTCAGTAAAGGACAAAGTTATTATGGGATTACCACTTCTTACAGGAATGGGAATCGATTCTCTATGGAATGAATTGAAACAAGCATTGGAGGCTTAACAAATGAAAGCAAATATGAGGGATGTATTGGGGAATGCTAAAAAAGAGCATTATGCAGTTCCAGCAACTAATTTCATCGATTGGAATTCTGCAAAAGCATACAGTGAAGTCAGCGAATCAAGAAAATTACCGTTAATTCTTGCATATGCACAAGTACATTCTCAATATTTAAGTTTAGAAGATGCAGCAGCAATTGGTCGTTATTTCCAAGAAGTAACAAATACTCCGGTTGTTTTACATCTCGATCATGGTCAAGATTTTGAATTCATTAAACGCGCTATTGAACTTGGATTTAATTCAGTCATGATTGATGCTTCATTAGATACATTTGAAGAAAATGTTCGTAAGACAAAAGAAGTCGTTGAATACGCGCATCAATTTGGTGTAGATGTTGAAGCAGAGATTGGATTCGTTGGTGCAAATGCTGCTTCGAATAATGAAGAGGTAAAATCCATTTATACAAGTGTAGAGGATGCAAAGAAATTTGTAGAAGAAACAAATGTAGATTCATTAGCGGTATCTATTGGTACTTCTCATGGATTATATAAAGGAACACCAAAATTGAATTTTGAACGATTAGAAGAGTTGAATGAAGCACTTACTATTCCTTTGGTATTACACGGAGGGTCAGGTTCAGGAGATGATAATCTAAATCGATGTGCTACTCATGGAATTTCAAAAATCAATATTTATAGTGATTTTATGTATTCAGGAGCAAAAGCAGTCGCTGATGGATACGTTGAAAACTATGTAGATATCGTTAAATTATCAAGAGAAGGAATGAAAGAAACTCTTGATCATTACTATAATGTATTTGAAACCAAATAATTGAGGAGGAAAAATATGAAAACTGTAAAGGATAAATTCTTCATCTTTAATCCAAAGTCATATTTATTTGGTGATGAATTACTAGAGTTAGCAAAAGAAGCAGATCGTTTAGCGGAACGTTTCCCAGAAATCAGTATTTTCGTAACTTGTCCGTATGCAGATATTAGTAGAGTAGCGAATGAAACTAAAAACATCATTGTTACTGCCCAACATTTAGACGGGATTGATTGTGGTAGAGGAATGGGTGCTGTGTTACCTGCATCTTTATACAATGCGGGAGCAAGAGCAACTTTCTTAAACCATGCTGAACATCCATTAACAACATCTCAAGTGGTTGCTTCCGTGAATAAAGCAAAAGAACTTGGAATGATTACTGTTCTATGTGCAGATTCTATTCAAGAGGCTAAAATGCTTGCAATGTTAGAACCAACAATTATGCTTTGTGAACCTACAGAGCTAATTGGTACTGGACAAACGAGTGACGATTCTTATATTGTAAAAACGAATGAACAAGTGAAGTCAGTAAATCCTAATATTCTTATGATGCAAGGTGCAGGAATTATGAATGAAAAGGATGTCTATAGAACGATTAAATTAGGCGCAGAAGGTACTGGTTGCACAAGTGGTATCGTAAAAGCTGAAAATCCAAAAGAAATGTTGAGATTGATGGTAGAAGCTATTGATCAAGTAATGAATGAGGGTTAATCATGAGTGTATTTCAAAAAGAGTTTAAAGTAGAAACAAAAGAAAAAGTTGTATCCTATGTGGATATCACTCAGAGTGTAAAAGATACTATCTTAGAAAGTGGTATTAAATCAGGGACTTGTACAGTTGTAACTGCACATACAACATGTTCTATCTTCTTTGAAGAAGATACACATGATCGTGATGAAGATGGAGTTGATTTCTTACAATTAGATTTAAATCGAATTTTAGAAAATATTGTTCCTCCTCATGTAAATGCACAAAGTTACAAGTATCCTGGTGAAGCACATTATAAAGAAGTGGAATCATGGCCAAATCCAGAAGAGTGGTTACCTAATGGCGATCGTAGTTACCTTTGGAATGGAGATGCTCATATCAAAGCCACTATTATCGGTGCCAGTGAGACATTAGCAGTAGTGGATGGTCAATTAGGAATTGGTAAAACGGGTTATGTATATTTTGCCGATTTTGATAAAACACGAGAAAGAACAAGAAAATATCGCGTAATCGTTATGGGAGAATAAACTTGTTCGAAAATAAATTACTAAAACGATGAATAATTAAATTAATGGAATTGCCAAAAACTGTTTAACCAATTATTCAACAAAAGTGGTAGCATCTTTTGAATAGAAGGAACCATATCCTTCATTCGACCCAATGCTCCGTCATTAATACGACCATCAATAATTC
>CALJSD010000116.1 GCA_937976325.1 uncultured Carnobacterium sp. | reverse complement strand
CCATAACGTAGGGGGGCTTCCAGAGGACATGCAATTCGAACTCATCGAACCGCTGAACACGCTCTTCAAAGACGAAGTGCGCGCTCTTGGAACGGCGCTTGGCATGCCAGACTCTATCGTATGGCGCCAACCATTCCCAGGACCAGGACTTGGCATCCGTGTGCTTGGGGAAGTGACGGAGGAAAAACTTGAAATCGTCCGCGAATCAGACGCCATCCTACGCGAAGAAATCGCCAAAAACGGCCTTGAACGCGACGTATGGCAATACTTCACGGTTCTTCCAGGCATCCGCAGCGTTGGGGTAATGGGAGACGGCAGAACGTACGACTACACGATTGGCATCCGTGCCGTAACGAGTATCGACGGCATGACGAGTGACTTCGCTCGCATCCCTTGGGAAGTCTTGCAAACCATCAGCGCCCGTATCGTGAACGAAGTAGCGCACGTCAACCGCGTCGTCTACGACATCACGAGCAAACCGCCGGCTACGATTGAGTGGGAGTAATTAACGAAGTCTGAAGAATACAGTATTTATGCGGATTCTAAGGATTTTGAAAAGCGATTGAAGATTATAAGAGAATATATGAATCTGGTAGACGTGTAAATGTTCCGGAAAAGATAACAGAGTATATAGCTTGCCCTAAATATAAAGGATGTATGACGGATTATGTTTGTCATACTGCACCTGTTGAGAATGCTGTTAATATTTTTAAATGTGGTTCGCTCCAAGCACTTACAAAATGGAGAGGTGTATCTTCTTCAGTGTTAAAAGAAGAAAATAGAAACGCTGCCAATGATCCTGAAGACTATTTTGATTATGTAATGTTTGCTTGGGGAAATAGCCAGGCCGGAGACAGACTAGTCATGGAAAGAAAAATGAAGCGTTTGAAGCAATCGTTCCGTACGAGCTGAAGAGTAGGATATTTTATTTAGAAAATGATTGTAAGGATATCTGGAGCTGGGCAGAAAAGGTATATGAGTTTGTAAAGAACAGAGAACGCTGAAGAATATCTTTGAGCATTGCGTTTGTTGGGATGAGGTGAGGAAAATGGATACAGTTTTAAAATGTTTTGTAGAACAGTCAAAAGAAATACTAAAGGATAATCTGGTTGGAATATATCTACATGGTTCTGCAGTCATGGGATGTTATAATCCGGCAAAGAGCGATATAGATTTAATCATAGTGGTGAAGGATTCTATAGAGGATAGTGTTAAGAGAGTCTTTATGGACATGGTGGTTGAATTAAACGAAAAGGGACCGGCTAAAGGAATTGAAATGAGCGTTGTAAAACAAAGTACTTGTAAGCCATTTGTTTATCCTACTCCCTTTGAGCTACATTTTTCTGTTGCACATCTTGATTGGTACGGAAAGAATCTTGATGATTATGTTTCGAAAATGAAGGGCGAGGATAAAGACCTTGCTGCACATTTTACAATCATAAATCATAGGGGCAAGTGTCTATATGGTGCTTCTATCAAGGATATTTTTGCTGACGTACCGGTACAGGATTACATTGACTCTATCTGGAATGATATTGCTGAAGCAGAAGAGGAAATCACAGATAATCCAATGTATATTATATTGAATCTGGCAAGAGTGCTTGCATATATTAAGGACGGGCTTGTCCTTTCCAAGAAAGAGGGCGGCGAATGGGCATTGAACAATGTTCATGAAATATATCATAGTCTGATACAAGATGCCTTGATAGAATATGCAGAGGATAGAATTATATCTTATGATACGAATCTTGCAAGGGATTATGCCAAATATATGGTGGAAAAAATTGCAAGTGAAAAAGGCAAGTGTGATAACACTCAAGTGATAACAATTTGATAACATTAGCTGATACAGTCCGTGTGATATGGACAGCTGAAACCAAATGAAGTCAAATCGTAACAGAAAACCCTAACAAGAATGTTTAAGACACAGGTTTAGTTAGGGAGTGGGAGTAGCAGAAGCAAATATGTTGCTGTTATGAAAGTGTTGAAATTTGTGGGAGATAAAAAGTATGGATATTATATACAAGAAGCAACGATTAGCACTTACACGATTTTGGGGCGACAATAGATTGTGTCTAAGGGCTACAGAACCGGAGCAAAAAGAAATGCCTAAAATGCAATTTGTTGGTGGGTATCCCAATGAATGGTACATATTTATTGATGATCTTACAGATGAAGAAAAAAGTGAGATTACAGATATTTATGGCGACTCTATTAGAATACAGGAATTTGATATATAAATCCCAGTTTTAGAACCTTCTGCAGAATGAAAAATTTGAAGTTGCGGAGATGAATGAAATGAATCGCATCTTCAAATATCTTATTGCAAGTATAATTATGGGGATTACCGTATTTTTTGCCGTTTATTATACAAAAGGTGAATATAACTATATGGCATTTCCGATAGCTTTCATTTTTAACGGACCCATTTATTTCAGTAGGAAGAAAAACTTAGTTTAGTAAGCTGAGTTTAAGAATATATGGAATAGGCTCTGGAATTTTAGTTCTGGAGCCTTTATTATTGGGATTGAGAGACTGTATTTGAAGGGAGTAGTCGGCATGGATGAAAAGATTGAAGTTAAGAAGCAAGATTTCTATGAGATGCTGTAAATATATAAATTAGAATTGTAGAGGTTAGATATGAATAAAAAATTCGAGCAAATGAGTTTAAAAGAGCTTTGGCAACTGTTTCCGATATTTTTAGTTAAACATAATAAAGAGTGGACAAAATGGTATGAAGAAGAAAGAAAATCAATATTATCAGCATTGCCGAGTAGAAGCATAAAAAGAATATCTCATATCGGAAGCACGGCTATATCAGGAATATGGGCGAAAAATATTGTGGATGTATTAGTTGAAGTGAATGACAAGGCGGATTTAGATATTGTTAAAAATATTCTAATAAACAAGGGTTGGCTATGTATGAATATGACTGAAACCCGCATTACATTAAACAAAGGCTACACAGAACAAGGATTTGCAGAAAGAGTATTCCATCTTCATATTAGAATTGTCGGAGATAATAATGAACTGTATTTTAGAGATTATTTGAATGAGCATAAGGAAATAGGAAAAGAATATGAAGCCTTAAAACTATCGCTTTGGAAAAAATTTGAACATGATAGAGATGGATATACTGAGGCAAAAACAGATTTTATAAGAAAATATACAGATTTAGCAAAAAGCTTATATGGGAAAAGATACTAACCAAATTTTTCATTTGTAAGAAGAGATTAGGATAGTTAGATAATGTTTGATAAAGAAATAATGGCAAAGGCTCTGGAATTTTACTTCCGGAGCCTTTATGATTGTGGTGAGAGACTGTATTCGAAGGGAGTAATCGGCATGGATGAAAAGATTGAAATCAAGAAGCAAGATTTCTATGAGATGATGTATTTAATGGAGAAAATTTTTTATATCGCAGAACGCTCAAGTGCCAGAGAAGATAGCGACAACAACGCGTATTCTTTAGCCATCACCTTTGGAAAAGAGAATGTTTTGCAGGAGCTACTATCACTTCGAAGAAAAATGGTTCATTATTTAGATGAGCAGGGCGAAGCGGAGCTAGAAAAAGTCCTCGAACCAATCGACGACATTACCATTCCCTATGGCCTTACGCTGGAAGCCTTACGAAAAGAACTCGAACCGTACTTGCCGAAGAGGGTTGAGGGATAAATAAGATACACATAAATTAAGAAAGCTTAGAAATCGCGTGTTTCTAAGCTTTTTTGTATAGAAAATATATAAAAAGCGATATTGCTTGTGAAAGTGCAAACGGTTAGAATTTATTTGTAGATATTTTGATAAAAAATTAAAAATGAGTTAGGTGAATGAAGGGGAGATTTCAATGGTTGAAGCATATGAGAAGACATTTCAAGAAGAAAAGGTAAATAGGGGATCAGAATGGAGAAAATGGGATTTACATTTACATACTGCGAGTTCATATGATTATAAATATAAAGCGTCTGATGCAGATGCTATTTTAATTGGTAAACTACGAGAATTTGAGATTTCTGCTGTGGCAATCACAGATCATTTTTTAATAGATAAAAATAGAATTATTAATTTGAAAAAACTTGCTCCAGAAATTCAGTTTTTTCCAGGAGTAGAATTACGTACCGATAAAGGCAGTTCAAATATACATGTTATTCTAATATTTTCGAACGAAATGGACTTGGATATTTTATGTAGCGATTTTGACTATTTTAAAAGATATAATTCCAAGGCAGGTGAAAGTGATGAAACAATTTTTTGGGATTATAAAGAAATTGTAGAGTTTGCAAAAAAACGAAATGCGATTATTTCCGTTCATGCAGGGAGTAAGAGTAGCGGATTGGATGATAAGATAAGTAATAGTTTGCCACATAGTCAAGCAATTAAAAGAGATTATTCAGATACTGTAGATATATTTGAGATGGGAAAGGAAAAAGATTGCGAGGGGTATATAACACATGTATTTCCTGTAATCGGAGAAAAACCTTTAATAGTATCGTCTGATAATCATGATGCTAGGAATTATGATGATAGTAAGTGTTTATGGATAAAAGGTGATTTAACATTCGAAGGACTAAAGCAAATATTATTTGAACCTCGTGAAAGAATATATTTAGGGAAGTTGCCTCCTGATCAAAAATCAGATTATATGTTAATTGATTATATTGAATTTGAGGGGGACGAAAGAATATATTTTAATAGTGGATTAAATACTATTATTGGGGGACGCAGCACAGGTAAGTCTACGCTTTTAAATTCTATTGCTAAATTTCAACATAACGAAAATACCAATGCGGAAACCCAAAACTTCTTTTGCGACGGAGAATATAGTATTGTTTGGGCAGATGGAAAGAGTGATACAACAAGAGAAGTAGAATTCTTACCACAAGAATACATGATTAATTTGTCTAGAAGTAAAGAAACGTTGAATAAATTAATAGGTGAAATAATTCGTAAAAAGGG
>CALJSD010000115.1 GCA_937976325.1 uncultured Carnobacterium sp. | reverse complement strand
AAACAAACCGGAGATATGGTTGGTAGAAGTGAAGCTTTTGTGGAGTTTGCAAAAGAGGTAGAAGAAGCCTTTTTATATCGCTTTATGGATGCTTTAAATCAAACGCAACAAGAAATGCGATTTACGACAAAACCAACTATTAGTTTGGAAGTCTTTACAATTAAAATGGCACAACCAGTAGTAGCAGTAACTCAGCAAGCAGCCCCAAATAATCAGGAATATGTCTCACATTTAGAACAACAATTACAAAGTTTGCAACAACAGATGTCTCAATTATTACAAGGACAAAGTGTAGTAGTTCCTAAAAAAGCGACATCAACTCCACAAGCGAAAGCAAGTACATATAAGCCAAATATTGGTGAAGTTTATAAAGTGCTAGATGCTGCAACTCGTAAAGATTTAATTTTTATTCGAGAATTGTGGGGCGATTTATTACAAATGCTTTCGACCACTCAAAGAGCTCTATTGAAAGCAAGCGAACCTGTAGCAGCTAGTCCAAATGGATTTGTGTTAAAATTCGATTATGAAATTTTATGCCAAAGAGCGCAGGAAAGTGTAGAACTTCATGAAGATATTGCTCGTCATTGTCAAATATTAGCGCAGTATCCGGGGAATTTTGTCAGTGTGACAGGAGAACAATGGGTACAAATTCGACAAGATTATTTACGAGATAAGAAAGAAAAGCAAGAAGCAGAAGGTGTGACTCATGCAACAGAAATGGAAGAGCAACCGACTGATGAAGAAGAAAAAAATGAAGTAGAACAATTAGTTCAAAATACGATTGATTTGTTTGGAGAAGAAATTGTTCATATTTCAGAAGAAACAGAAAACAATTAAGGAGGAATCAACATGCGTGGAATGGGAAATATGCAAGGCATGATGAAACAAATGCAAAAATTACAAAAACAAATGGCACAAGCTCAAGAGGAGTTAAACCAAACAGAATATGTAGGGAGCTCTCAAAGTGACTTAGTACAAGTGACAGTGAATGGAAAACGTCAAGTACTTTCTGTATCGATTAAACCAGAAGCGGTTGATGGAGATGATGTTGAATTATTACAAGACTTAGTATTAATGGCAACAAATCGTGCTTTAGAGCAAGCTGAAAAAGCAAATGAGCAAACAATGGGACAATTTACTAGAGGATTAAATATCCCTGGATTTTAATGAGTTGAGGTGAGAGGATGCAATATCCAGAACCAATTGCTCGATTAATGGATAGTTATATGAAACTGCCTGGAATCGGGGCAAAAACAGCAGCTCGTCTTGCTTTTTTTAGCATGGAAATGCCGGAAGAAGAAGTGATGAATTTTGCTAATGCACTCATTAGTTGTAAACGAGATTTAACGATGTGTTCTGTTTGTGGAAATATTACTCAAGAAGATCCTTGTGAGATTTGCCAAGATGCTTCTAGAGATAGAACAAAAATACTAGTTGTTGAAGATAGTCGAGATGTGATGAGTTTAGAGAGAATGAAGGAATATAAAGGTTTGTACCATGTTCTTCATGGTGTTCTTTCTCCAATGGAAGGGACTGGCCCTGATGATATTAATGTGGCTTCTCTCATTCAGCGTCTTCAAGATCCTACTGTAGAAGAAGTGATTATTGCTACGAATGCAACTGCAGAAGGTGAAGCAACTGCGATGTATTTATCTCGTTTAATTAAACCAGCTGGAATTAAAGTGACGCGTTTAGCGCATGGTCTTGCAGTTGGTAGTGATATTGAATATGCAGATGAAATGACTTTATTTAAAGCAATTGAAGGACGTAGAGAGCTGTAAAAAAATTAACGAAAGACGAATAGACTTCCCTGTTATAGTAGAAGAAGGACGCAAGCAAATCATAGGTGTTCATGCTTGGTACTACTATGGGAAGTCTTTTTGTGTCTCCTTCTTCATAACTAAAAAATCCTTTTCTGTAGTTGAAGAAAGCAACATACAAAAAAGGTCAATATTTATAACTTATATAAAACAGAAATTAACAAAGAATTTCGCATTGTTTGTTTACTGTATCTTGGAATGAATCGACAGGGACTTCGTTTGTAATAATATAATCAATCACATTATAATTGGCTAATTTAAAATAGTGACTTGTATTAAATTTTGACGAATCTGCTAATAATACCGTGAGATCTGAATTAGCTATCATTTGTTGTTTTAGTAATGCTTGATTATGGTTTGCCTCATAGACACCAAATCGATCGAGTCCTCTGCAACTAATGAAACAAATATCAGCGTGGAAATTATTGATAAAATGGTTGGCGAAATCTCCCAATGCAGAATTTGTACCGTAATCAATGTGACCGCCGCAGAAAAACAAAGTGATATTATCATAATTATTCAGTTGTCGAGCGATTTCTAAACCATTAGTAATTACCCGTAAATTTTGTAAATTCGCTAAATATGGAACGAGCATGGCAGCTGTTGATGAGCTATCAATAAAAATAGACTGATTATCCGTTAAAAAAGTAGAAGCTGTTTCAGCAATATATTTTTTTCCTGAAGTTTCTTCTTGTTTACGACTCTCGTAAGTATATTCAACATTGTTTGTCGTCACTAGTCTTACTTCTCCGTGAGTCCGAATAATTTTTCCATCTTTTTCTAATTGAATTAAGTCTCTTCTTAAAGTTGAAGTAGAGCAGAACATAAGCGACTCCAACTGTACTGTAGATATCATTTTTCTTTTCGATAAAATATCTAATATTTTGGACATTCGTTCGTAAGAAACCATAACAAAGCCTCCTGACATAGTACACTGTGAATAATTTTGAACACTTTTGAACAAATTATAGCATATATTTTGGCGAAATATCAATAGCGCTTTCATATATTGTATACGCTTTCTATTGTTGGTATTATTAACTCAAGAAATAAATGATACTATTATGACATTTGATGACCAAGTAGTTTGAAATCGAATTTGTGATATTTTCCTGTAAGAAAAATAACTAATAATAGTTGTTATATAATTGGATTTATTATTTTCGAATCGATGATATTACCATGATCGTAACGCCAACAGGTATCAATAAAAATGTGAAGGGGGAAATACTTGAAACAAATGTTTTAATTGATAGGAAGTTATTAAAGTTAGTTACTTGTTCTAAAGTTATTTAGAAGGAGCAACTAAGAAAAGGTAAAAACAAGGAGGAAGCAAAAATGATACAACATCCACGTATTGGGATTCGCCCAACGATTGATGGCCGTCGTCAAGGTGTACGCGAATCTTTAGAAGTTCAAACAATGAATATGGCTAAAAGTGTAGCAGCTTTATTAGAGTCAACATTGAAATATCCTGACGGACAACCAGTTGAATGTGTAATTTCACCATCAACAATTGGTCGTGTACCAGAAGCAGCAGCATCACACGAATTGTTCAAAAAATCAAATGTTTGTGCAACTATTACAGTAACTCCATGTTGGTGTTATGGTAGTGAAACAATGGATATGTCTCCTGATATTCCACATGCTATTTGGGGATTCAACGGAACTGAAAGACCAGGAGCTGTATATTTAGCAGCAGTTCTTGCTTCTCATGCTCAAAAAGGAATTCCAGCATTTGGTATTTATGGTAAAGATGTTCAAGAAGCATCAACTACAGAAATTCCAGAAGATGTTAAAGAAAAACTTTTACGTTATGCAAGAGCAGCGTTAGCAACTGGATTAATGAGAGACACAGCTTACTTATCAATGGGTAGTGTTTCAATGGGTATTGGTGGTTCAATCGTAGACCCTGATTTCTTCCAAGAATATTTAGGAATGCGTAATGAATCAGTGGATATGACAGAATTTACTCGTCGTATCGACCGTGGTATTTATGACCATGAAGAATTTGAACGTGCTCTAGCTTGGGTAAAAGAAAATGTTAAAGAAGGTTTTGACCGTAACCGTGAAGATTTAGTATTAAGTCGTGAAGAAAAAGATAAACAATGGGAATTTGTTATCAAAATGTTCATGATTGGTCGTGACTTAATGGTTGGTAACCCACGTTTAGCTGAACTAGGCTTTGAAGAAGAAGCTGTTGGTCACTATGCTTTAGTTGGTGGATTCCAAGGTCAACGTCAATGGACAGACCACTTCCCTAATGGGGACTTTATGGAAACATTCTTAAATACTCAATTTGACTGGAATGGTATCCGTCGTCCTTACATTTTCGCTACAGAAAATGATGCATTAAATGGTGTATCAATGTTATTCAACTACTTATTAACAAATACACCTCAAATTTTCGCAGACGTTCGTACTTACTGGAGTCCAGAAGCAGTTGAACGTGTAACAGGACATAAATTAGAAGGTCATGCAGAAAATGGATTCTTACACTTAATTAACTCAGGTTCTTGTACTTTAGATGGAACAGGACAAGCAACTCGTGATGGAGAAGCTGTTATGAAACCATTCTGGGAATTAACACAAGATGAAGTAAATGCAATGCTTGAAAATACTGATTTCCCAGCAGCTAACAGAGAATACTTCCGTGGTGGCGGATATTCAACTCGCTTCTTAACAAAAGGAAATATGCCTGTAACAATGGTTCGCTTAAACTTACTAAAAGGTGTAGGACCAGTATTACAAATTGCTGAAGGTTACACATTAGAATTACCAGAAGAAGTTCACCATACATTAGATAATCGTACAGATCCAGGTTGGCCAACAACATGGTTTGCTCCTCGCTTAACAGGAAAAGGCGCATTCAAATCAGTATACGATGTAATGAACAACTGGGGTGCTAACCACGGTGCAATCTCTTATGGACATATTGGGGCAGATTTAATTACATTAGCTTCTATGTTACGTATTCCAGTAAATATGCACAATGTGGATGAGGAAGATATTTTCAGACCGAAAAATTGGTCATTATTCGGAACAGAAGATTTAGAATCAGCTGATTACCGTGCTTGTCAATTATTAGGTCCAATTCATAAATAAAAGAGGTAACTAGAATGACAAAAACAATTATTTTAGCCTGTGTTGGCGGATTAACAACAAGTATGTTAGTAGAAAGAATTCATGAAGTAATTTATCGTGATAAATTAGATTATTCGTTCTACTCTGTAGGGATTACAGGTGTTGATAATTTAAAAAATGTAGATGTTTTACTATTATCACCTCAATTAGCTTATCTTGAAGAAAAAGCAAAAGCAAACCTTGATATTCCAGTTGCAGTAATTTCAGATGAAGATTTTGAAAATATGCGCGGAGAAGAAGTTCTTAAACAAGGTATTGAATTATTAGGATAAAGTTATGAGTGATACTAAAAAAGCAGATACACAACGGTTGATGCAACTTATAGTAAAAAGTAGTAAAGTGACATCTTTAGCGATGCAATCAATGAAGAGTGCTCTTGCAGGTGATTTATCATCTGCAAGAGAATTACTCGATGAAGCAAAGGCTAAAGGCGTGGAAGCACATAATGTTCAAACAGAAATGATTCAATTAGAGATTAGAGGAGAAGCAAGTTCTCCAACATTGTTAGCAGTGCATGCTCAAGATCATTTTATGAATAGTCATCTACTTTTGGAAATGGTAGGCATCGTCGTTGAACAACAAACACAAATGAAAGCGCTCCAAGAGCGTGTTATAAAACTGGAACAGGTAGGTGAAACACATGAGTAATCCAGTTATTCTTGAAATGAAGGGAATCGTTAAAAGTTTCGGACCCGTTAAAGCTTTAAAAGGTGTAGATTTTGATTTAAGAGCTGGAGAAGTACACGCCCTAATGGGTGAAAACGGTGCAGGAAAATCCACATTAATGAAAGTACTAACAGGGATTCATAAACCAAACGAAGGATCGATTCACTATAACGGAAAACAAGTGGAATATTCAAAACCAAAAGAAGCGATGGATGATGGTATTGTTATCGTTCACCAAGAGTTAAACATGATGAATGATTTAACGGTAGCACAAAATATTTTCATTGGTCGTGAAGAAATTAGTCAAGGATTTTTTATTGATGATAATGCTGCAAATAAAAAGGCAAAAGAATTATTCAACTTGTTAAAACTGGATATTAATCCACAAGAAAAAGTGGGTCATTTAACAGTTGGGAAACAACAAATGGTTGAAATTGCAAAAGCGTTATCAATGGATGCAAAAGTAATTGTATTCGATGAACCAACTGCAGCTTTAACTGAATCAGAAATCAATGAATTATTCGTAATTATTGATGATTTACGTCAAAAAGGCGTAGGAATTACTTATATTTCTCACCGTATGGACGAAATTGCTCGTATCACTGACCGAGTAACGGTTATGCGTGACGGTGAATATGTTGGTACGGTAAATACAAAAGATACAACTAAAGACGAAATTATTGCTATGATGGTTGGACGTACAATTTACGAAGATCCAAAAGCAGCATCAGCTGTACCAGAAGATGCACCAGTAGTCTTAGAAGTTGAACATTTAAATGCAGGAAGTTCTGTAAAAGATGTAAGCTTTGTATTAAGAAAAGGCGAAATCTTAGGCTTCTCTGGTTTAATGGGTGCAGGTCGTACAGAAGTAGCACGTTTATTATTCGGTGCGGATAAAAAAGATAGCGGTACCATCAAAATTAATGGCAAAGAAGTTGATATTAAAAATCCTCAAGATGCTATTCGTGAAGGTATTGGATACTTATCAGAAGACCGTAAACGTTATGGATGTGTTGTTGATATGACAATTGCAAATAATACAGTAATGACAAACTTAGATAAGTATGTACATGGTGGTTTAATCAATGATGCAGAAATTGTTACAGCAAGTGATAAATTTGTTAAATCATTAAGAACAAAAACACCATCCTCAAAACAATTAGTTCGAAACTTGTCAGGTGGTAACCAACAAAAAGTTGTTATTGCAAAATGGCTAGAACAAGACAGTGATATCTTAATCTTTGATGAACCAACTCGAGGAATCGACGTAGGTGCGAAAAGTGAGATTTATACATTGATGAACGAGCTAGTTGCTCAAGGAAAATCAATCATTATGATTTCTTCAGAATTAACAGAAATACTACGTATGAGTGACCGTATTGTTGTTATGTGTGAAGGACGTAAAACAGGAGAACTTGACATTAGTCAAGCAACACAAGAACGTATCTTAGCATTAGCTACAGATCGATAATTGAAGAGGGGTATAAATATGGAAGAGAGAAACTCCATCTGGACTAAACTAGTAAAAACAGTTGGGCTACAAAAATTAATCGCAATAATCGCATTGATTGTAATTTTCGCATTTTTTGCAATCTCAAGTGAATCATTCCGTTCATTTGATACAGCAGTGAGCATCTTAGATGCATCTTATTACATTGGGTTCTTAGCTATTGGGGTAACATTCGTTATTATTACTGGTGGGATTGACTTATCTATCGGTACTGTAATGATGTGTGCTGCTATTACTGGTGGTGTGCTCCATACAAAAATGGGTTGGCCATTATGGTTAGCACTTTTAGCAATTTTAGTGATTGGAGGTGTATTCGGATTATTCAACGGAGTATTAATTGCGAAATTTGGTTTACCACCATTCATTGCAACACTTGGTACAATGATGATTTCACGTGGTTTAAGTTCAATCGTATCTAATGTACAAAGTATTACTTTCCCATTACGTGGAACTGGTGAAGGTTGGTATAAAGATTTATTCAGAACGCAAGATAATCTTCCAACAGGTTTAGTTGTACTGATTGTGGTAGCACTTTTAGCAGCAGTTGTATTAAATAAAACAAAAGTTGGTCGTTATATTTTCGCAATTGGTTCTAACAAAGAAGCAACAAGACTTTCTGGGGTAAATGTTATCAAATGGGAAGGTACAGCTTATGTTATTAGTGGATTATTAGCAGGTTTAGCTGGTATCGCATATGCGGCAACATATTCAACAATTCTTCCTGGTACTGGTAACGGTATGGAACTTGATGCAATCGCTGGGGTAGTAGTCGGTGGTACTTCATTAGCTGGTGGAGTTGGTTCAGTAATTGGTACAATTATTGGGGTATTCATCATGTCAGTATTGAAGATTGGTTTACCATATATCGACTTACAACCACACTATCAATTATTCATCACAGGATTTGTAGTAATTGTAGCGGTTTACTCTGATATCTTAATCCGTCAAAACAAGAAAAAATAAGCGTTATAAAGTATTGAGTGTTTCAAAATTTTAGTATAAATCCTATAAAGGATAAATAAAAGGAGAGAAATCTTATGAAAAAATCATTGAAATTTGCAATTGCCACTTTTGCTTGTGCTTCTGCAATTTTAGCAGGCTGTTCATCTAAATCAGGTGGTGGATCAGCATCAGGATCAAAAGGTGGAGATTTTAAAGTTGAAGTAATTGCGAAAGGTTTCCAACATGACTTTTGGAAAGCAGTTAATAAAGGTGCTTCAAAAGCAGCAGATGAATTAGGTGCTAAAATTACATTCGTAGGACCACAAAATGAAACAGCGATTGCTGAACAATTAGAACAATTAAATAACGCAATTAACAAAAATCCAAAAGCTATTGCATTAGCAGCTTTAGATACAGAAGCAGAATTAGATGCAATTAAACAAGCTCAAAGTAAAAATATTCCAATTATCGGGTTTGACTCAGGGGTACCAGGTGCACCAGAAGGAGCTATTAAAGCAACAGCTTCAACTGACAACCATGCTGCCGGAGGAAACGCTGCAGAAAACTTATTCAAATTATTAGAAAGCAAAGTTGGAGATAAAAAAGCTCGTATTGGGGTAGTTTCTCAAGAAGTTAACTCTCTATCAATCACTCAAAGAACAAGTGGTTTCATTGATAAAATGGTTGAATTATTAGAGAAAAAAGGTATTAAAACAGCTGTAGTTGGACATGACAAATTCAAAAACAATGTTTCAGAAGCAGATGCTAAAGTTGTCATTGAAGTTCGTGTTCCTGCACAAGTAGACGATGCTGCTGGTAAAACAGAAGCTTCAACAGTATTAGAAAAAGAAGATACTATCGCAGTTTATGGTTCAAATGAATTTGCTGCTAAAGCAATCATCAACGCAAACGGTGGTTTCAAAGAATCTAAATTAGGCAAAGATAAAATCTTAGCTGTTGGTTTTGACTCAGGTGCATTACAACAAGATGCTATCCGTAAAGGAATCTTCGTTGGTTCTGTAACTCAAGACCCAGTTCAAATTGGTTACCAAGCTGTTAAATTAGCAATCGCTGCAGCTAAAGGTGAAACAGTTAAAGACGTGGATACTGGTTCTAAATGGTATGACGCTAAGAACATCGATAGCGAAGAAATCAAAGCTTTACTATACGAATAAAAAATAGGGATTAGTAATGGAGGAGAAAACATGAGCTTGATTAAATTATTAGCCATTGATTTAGGTGCAAGTTCAGGACGTGTTATGCAGGCGATTTATGACGGGCACTCCCTCCAATTATCAGAGGTTCATCGGTTCAAAAACGAACCGGTGAATCTTAATGATGGTTTGTATTGGAATTTGTTGCACTTGTTTGGAGAAATTAAGCAAGGAATCAAGAAGGCTTCCAAAGATTCGATTCCGATTCGTTCCATCTCTGTTGATACATGGGGAGTAGACTATGCCTATCTAGATCAAAATGGAGATTTGCTCTATCAACCACATTGTTACAGAGATAACCGAATGGGTCGATACGAGGAGTCATTTTATAACGCTATCTCGAAGAAAGAATTATTCCAAAAAACAGGTGTGCAGCCTGCAACCATTAATACGGTCTTACAAATCTATTCAGATTTGCAAGAAAAACCACAATTAAGAAATATCGTTCAACGCGTGTTGTTTATCCCAGATTTAATCAACTACTTACTTTCAGGAGTGCTTTCAAATGAGTACACGATTGCAAGTACAAGTGGGTTACTGGATATCTTCACACAAGACTTCTCAGAAGAAGTATTTGAACGCTTAGACATTCCGCGTAAATGGTTCACAACACCAACGAAGAATGGTGCAGTTTTAAGACAATTATCACCTCGCATCACTCAAGAGTTGAAAGTGGATCCATTTGACGTGATTGCAGGAGCTGGACATGATACAGCTGCTGCGGTACTTGCGATTCCATATGAACATGAAAAAGGCACTGTCTTTATCTCATGTGGTACATGGTCGCTTGTTGGGACAGAATCCGACGAACCTGTTGTAACGGATGAAGCATTTGCCTCAGGACTAACTAATGAAGGATGTTTTGATGGTAAATATCGTCTCTTACAAAACACAACAGGAATGTGGATTATTCAAGAATTACAACGCGACTGGCGTTTGCAAGGGGAAGAAGTTGGCTTTGGCGAAATGGTGACATTAGCCGAAGAAGTAACGGACAACCGAACATGGATTAATCCAAACGACCCAGTTTTCGCTTCTCCTGGAGAAATGGAAACAAAAATTAAAGAATGGTGTAAGGTGAGTGGACAAAAAGTTCCACAAACGAAAGGTCAAATCGTTCGTGTCGTTCTAGAAAGTTTAGCTTTAACTTATCTAGAAACAATTACTCAATTAGAACAATTGACAAAACACGAAATGACAACTGTTCAAATGGTTGGCGGAGGCATTCAAAACAAATTGCTTTGCCAGTTAACAGCAGACTTTACAGGACGTACAGTTATTACAGGACCGGTAGAAGCGAGTGCACTTGGAAATATCTTGTCACAAATGCTAACTCTTGGAGTGATTTCAAGTCGCCAAGAAGCACAAGACATTATCAAGGCTTCAGAAACTGTAACGCGTTATGAAAGTCGTGCGATTGAGAATTTAGAAGAAATTCGCTTGAAATTCAATAAAGTGAAGAGAGGAATTCAGTAATGTTAAAACAAATTCCTAAAATTTTAAGCCCAGAACTTGTGAAATATTTAATGGAGATGGGACATGGAGATGAATTGGTACTTGCGGATGCAAACTTCCCAGCTCATCGTATCGGCCAACGCGTCGTTCGTATGGACGGACATGGTGTTCCAGTGGCTTTAGAAGCAATTCTACAAGTATTGCCATTAGATACTTACAGTTCATATCAAGCAGGATTAATGCAAGTCGTTCCGGGAGATCCAACAGTTCCGGTGATTTGGGACGAATATAAACGTCTCTTAGAAGAAAGTCACCCAGGAGCAGCGATTAAAGAGTTCGAACGATTTGAGTTTTACGAACAAGCTAAAGACGCTTATCTAGTGATTCAAACAGGAGAAAGTGCCTTGTACGGAAACATCATCTTGAAAAAAGGTGTTTTATAAACTTACTTACTAGTTAGGAGAGAAAAATTATGTCAACATTTTATGTACCAGCTATTAACTTAATCGGAAGAGGAGTCGTTAAAGAAATTGGACCTTACGTAAAAGATCTAGGATATCATAAAGCTCTTTTAGTAACGGATAAATTTATCGAATCAAGTGATATTCTTCCTAAAGTCACAGAACCTTTAAAAGAAGCAGGTGTAGACTTCGTTGTTTACTCTGATGTAGAACCAAACCCTACTTGTAAAAACGTTAATGACGGGGTTGCTGCATTAAAAGAAAACAACTGCGACTTCATCATCAGCTTAGGTGGTGGATCACCTCAAGACTGTGCAAGCTGTATTTCAGTAATTGCAACAAACGGTGGTAAACCTCAAGACTACGAAGGATTACACAAATCTGCTAAAAAAGGCTTACCAGTAGTTGCTATCAACACAACTGCAGGTACTTCAGCTGAAATTACAATCAACTACGTAATTACAGACGAAGAAAGAAAAGTTAAAATGGTAATGGTTGATAAAAACAGCCTAGCTTTAATCTCTGTAAACGACCCTGAATTAATGGTGTCTAAACCAGCAGCATTAACTGCAGCAACAGGTATGGATGCTCTAACTCACGCGGTTGAAGCTTTAGTAACTCCAGGTGCTTACGGCGTTACTAAGAAATTATCAATTGGTGCAATTGAATTAATTAAAGAATACTTACCACGTGCGGTTAAAGACGGTCATGATATCGAAGCTCGTGAAGGTATGGTGAACGCAATCTTCTTAGGCGGTATGTCATTCAACAACGCTGGACTAGGATATGTTCACTCAATGGCTCACCAATTAGGTGCTGTTTACAAACTTCCACACGGTGTATGCTGTGCCATGTTATTACCAGTAATCGAACGCGAAAATGCAAAACGTGTTCCAGCTGCATTCCGTGATGTTGCAAAAGCTTTAGGTTTACAAACCGAAGGTAAATCTGATGAAGAATGTGCAGCATATGCAATCAAAGAAATCGAAACTCTTTCTGAAACAGTAGGTATTCCTAAGAAATTAACTGAATTAGGAATTGAAGAAAAAGACTTCGACTTCGAATATCTATCTAAGAATGCGTTAATCGATGCTTGTGCACCAGGTAACCCATTCATGCCAACATTAGAAGAAACAATTGCTTTCTACAAAGAATTGTTCTAATCGGTAAAACAAAAATATTCGTATAGCTTTTAGAACGTGGAGTATTGTCACCCCCAGTGAAACGTCAATGCTCCACGTTTTATTTTGAAGAAAATTTATGAAAACGCATTAATTAGTGCTTGATATTTAATGAAACCTGGTCTAGTATTAAGATATTAAGTATTTAGGAGGAAATGGAATGATAGGGTTAATTCTTACAGGGCATGGACAATTTGCTGTTGGAGTGGGACAAGCGTTAGAGATGATCGCTGGAAAACAAGCGGCATATCGCGTGGTACCATTTTTAGAAAGTGAACCAATGGAAGCTCTTGAAAATAATTTAAGAAACGCAATGGCTGAATTGCAAGAAGAAACAGAAGGAATCGTTGTATTTGCGGACCTTTTAGGAGGAAGTCCGTTCAAGGCTGCCATGTTAGCTTCTGTTGATTTCGAGAATGTGGAAGTTGTTGTGGGAACAAACTTACCAATGCTGATTGAAATTGCAATGTTACGTGAATTTGCTGCAAGTGCGCAAGACGTGGTGACACAAAGCTTATTAGCTGGTAAAGAAGCCATTCAACAAGTAAGCCTACCAACGATTCAACATAATGACATTGATGAATTTGATGACGAGGATGGGATTTAATGACTGCCAATATTATTTTAGTGAGTTCCCTTACGTTCATCGTATTTGTTGTTGTAATTTTAGGGATTTATTATATCTTTTCAAGAAAAAATATGAAACGTCAACAACAGTATTTTGAAAAATTACATGAAGCATTACAAGTTGGAAAACGTGTTGTCTGTGCGAATGGATTATATGGTACTGTAAAGAAAGTTGACGAAGAAAAAGTGGATGTTGAGATTGCAAAAGGCGTCGTGATTACAGTATCTCGTTTTGCAATTTCTGAAGTCTTATAAGCGGTGACTGTATGCAATCGATTTTTGGAGAGTTTTATACAGGAGCTGACGGTAAGGATTATTTCTATCTGCCATTCTTAAAGACGGTTTATCATATTCCAACAGATGACTTAGTGACCTTTAATGCCTTTAGACATCGCTTTGTCATTGCATTTGCGCTAGGAGCTATTTTCTATAGTTTCTTTCCAGCAGACGTGTTGCTGTGCGTATTTGTAGGAGCGTTATTCTACGCGCTTGCGACAGTGGCATATGTGAAGAGTATTTTGCCAAAGTACGTGGTGGAAAAGGGAGTCTGCAAAGGAGACTTACATCGCGCACAAGAAAATGAACAGCAAGGATCTCTTGCTAAAACATTACTCGTTAGTTTAGCAGGTGTTCTGATTA
Source organism: uncultured Carnobacterium sp. (assembly GCA_937976325.1). Lineage (GTDB taxonomy): Bacteria > Bacillota > Bacilli > Lactobacillales > Aerococcaceae > Granulicatella. The sequence goes on along the minus strand of CALJSD010000115.1, from coordinate 7,129 downwards.
TTGCTTGTAGTTTCTTTGTCTCAGGTGAGTTGGTGAACCGAATGATTATTATCGCATTCGGTGTGATTGTCACTATCAGTGGGACTAGTTCTATTATCGGAAAATCAAAATAAAATGAAATGGAAGCTTAAATTCTAAGCTTCTTTTTTTATGTGAAAAATTTAGAGGAGGGCTTTGTTAATTGTGAAGAAATTCAAATTTATTTGTAGAGATTAGTGAGAGTTGTCTGACATCAAAGTGGTGGAAAAAGCATTTATATATAATGTTTTACAAATTAACAATACAAAAATGTAATAAAAACTCAAAAATGAAGAATTTATTAAAAAAGTTTTACTAAAACGCTTCCAAAAAATCGAGGGATTATGTATAATGAATTTAGCTTTTTATGAAAGGAGAGCTAGTAATGCCAAATATTTTATTAACACGAATTGACAATCGTATGATTCACGGTCAAGTTGCAACTCAATGGTCATCTTACTTAGGGGCCAACCTACTGCTTGTTGCTAACGATAAAGTAGCTGCGGATCCGATGCGTCAAGGGTTAATGGATATGGCTGCTCCAACTGGTGCACAAACTCGTTATTTCACTATTGAAAAAACGATTAATGTCATCGGGAAAGCAGCAGATCGTCAGTTGATTTTCATTATCTGTGAAAATCCTCAAGACGTAGTGAAATTAGTAGAGGGAGGAGTGCCAATCAAGAAGGTTAACATTGGGAACATGCACATGGCGGAAGGAAAACGCCAAGTTGCAGGTGTTGTTGCGGTTGATGATGCAGATGTTGCTGCATTCAGAAGACTGCAGGAGTTAGGTGTCGAACTTGAAATTCAGAAAGTACCAACTGAAGGAAAAGAAGACGTTTCGAAATTATTCCAATAATTTTATTTATAAAAGGGGTCAATGAATATGCAAGCAAGTTTTATTCAAATCTTATTAGTATTCCTTGTAACTTTTGTTGCTGCGATTGACCAATTCAGCTTTTTAGAATCACTATACCAACCTATCGTAATGGGTCCAGTGGTCGGAGCTATTTTGGGCGACGTACAAACAGGGTTAGTTGTTGGGGGTACTTACCAATTAATGACAATCGGTAACATGCCAGTCGGTGGGGCACAACCACCTAATGCCGTAATCGGCGGAATTATGGCGACAGTATTGGCTATCAGTCTTAAATTAGAACCAGCTGCTGCAGTAGGTGCTGCTGTTCCATTTGCGCTTTTAGGTCAATATGGCGTTACTTTAATCTTTGCTTTAATGTCACCAATGATGGCTGTGGCTGATAAGTATGCACAAGATGCAAATCCAAAAGGAATTGCTCGTTTGAACTACTTAGCAATGGCTGCTTTAGGAGCTATCTTTGGTCTTGTAGTTGTATTATTCTTCATCGGTGGACAAGCTATCGGGGATACTTTAACAAAATCTATTCCTGAATGGTTCATGTCAGGTTTAGGTGCTGCCGGTGGTATGATGCGCTTCGTAGGGTTCGCAATCTTACTAAAAGTAATGGTTTCTAAAGAACTATGGGGCTTCTACTTCTTAGGTTTTGCTTTAGCAAACATTGTTTCTGCAAGTGAAAGCTTAGCTGGATCTGCATTAGTATTATTAGCGTTCATTGGTTTTGCAATTGCATACTGGGATTTCCAAATCCAAACAAAATTCAAAACAGCGGGTGCTAGCATTGTGAACGATGGAGGTGAAGAAGATGGCATATAATATTCCAGATTCTTATAAAAACCAAACGCCTGCTCCACGCTTAGATAAAGCAACGTTAAACAAAATGGCATGGCGTTCAATTTTCTTACAATCTTCTTTCAACTATGAACGTATGCAAGCAGGTGGCTGGTTATACGGTATTTTACCAGGGTTGGAAAAAATCCATACAGACAAAGATGACTTAGCTGCATCAATGTCTCATAACTTAGAGTTCTTCAATACTCACCCATTCTTAGTAACATTCGTAATGGGGATTGTATTATCTCTTGAACAAAACAAAGCAGATATTCCAACAATCCGTGCGGTACGTGTTGCTGCAATGGGACCATTGGGTGGTATCGGTGACGCTTTATTCTGGTTTACATTAGTTCCAATCGTAGCCGGTATTTCTTCAGACTTTGCGTTAAAAGGAAGCATCGCTGGACCATTACTATTCTTAGCGGTATTTAATATCTTCCAATTTGCAATTCGTTACTGGTTAATGCACTGGTCTTACAACTTAGGAACAGATGCAATCGGTATCTTTACTGCAAATGCCAAAGAATTCACTCGTGCTGCTTCAATCCTAGGGGTATTCGTTGTTGGGGCTTTAACTAGCCTTTACGGTGGCACTAAATTAGGAATTCAAATCGCAAATGGTGAAAAACCAATTGTTATCCAAGCAATCTTAGATGGTGTATTACCAAAATTAATTCCATTAGGAATTACTTTAGGACTTTACTACTTATTAGCGCGTAAAAAATGGACGCCATTACGTTGTATCGTTCTTCTATTAGTTGTCGGAATCGGTTTTGCATTCTTAGGAAACTTACTAGGAGTTAAATTCTGGGGTTAGTCCCTGAACAATAAAAATAAGCTAGGCATTATGCCTAGCTTATTTTTGTTGCTTTTTAAAAGTGTTTTTTCGTAATAGCTTTAATACGATCTGCAAGGAATACCGCAACGACTAATTTTCCTAAGTCAGGAAGAATGAATGGATATAAACCGAAACCAAGAATTTGTTGAAGGCTTAGTTCTTGCATCTTAATGCTTAAGAGTACGAAAGTCATATATGGAATTCCGATGAGGTAGAAGATGACTTCACCCACAAGAGCAGCAATCACCCAACCGAAGATATTGTTGATGCGGTTCCCGATGAATGAAATCACCGGTGCTGCTAACATAAATCCGATGACAAATCCAAATGATGGTGAAACAAAGAGTGCTGTACCACCGCCTAATAGAAAGAGTAAGAGAAAGTGAACAAATTGAGCAGCAAAAGCGCCAACTGGTGGCAAGAGTAATGATGCCAAAATCACTGTGGCTGTTTGTGCTGAGAATGGTACTGGACCAATCGGAATTTTTAAGTAGCTAGATACATAGCAGAGTGCTCCTAAAAGTGCTGCGAGCACAATGGTTTTAATCGATAATTTTTTCATGAGTTTAACTCCTAATCTTTTAGTTTTCTGGACGAATACTTACTTCGCCGTATGATAATGAATGAATGATTCCGTCATCTGTTTGGACGATAAGGTGTCCGTTGTTGTCTACGCTTTTGGCAGTGGCAGGATATGTTTTCATACCGCTAATGACATTGATTTTCTTGCCGACAATGATGGAATGGTCTTTGTATTCTTCCATGAAGTCTCTCTTACCGGCATTGATATCTTCGTAGCAGTGATTCCATTCTTTTAGGAAACGAGCTACGAATTCATTGCGGCTGAAACCGTCTGGAATTTCTTGCGGAGAAAAGAGGGAACCGATAATCGGTTTTAAATCCTCTGGAATAATAGCGTCATCGATATGCAAGTTAATTCCCATTCCGACAATCAGTGCATCGACCTTCTGAGCTTCAATATTCGTCACGGCTTCTGTTAAGATACCGGCGATTTTTTTATCGTGAAAATAGAGGTCGTTCACCCATTTAATCCCAATTTTTTCATGGATAAAGGATTCCACCGCCCGCGTTGCGGCAACTGCCGTAGCACAAGTGATCAGCGAAATACTGTCCAAATCACCTTCTGGGAAAATACAGATACTCATATAAAGTCCAGATTTTGGTGGAGAGAGGAATGTTCTTCCTAGTCGTCCACGACCTGCTGTTTGCTCTTCTGCAATAAAGAAGGTAGGGACTCTCGAGCCTGATGCGCCGTAAGTTTTAGCCAAATCATTGGTTGAAGTAGTTGTTTCAAAAACTTGAATATCCCAATCTTGAAGGGCCTCTCCTAAATAAGTGCGAATGCCTTCAAGGGTTAACAAATCCGTCTGTCTGGATAATTGATAACCAACTTTTGTACTTGAGGTGATCTCATAGCCATCTTTTTTTAATTGCTGGATGGCTTTCCACACAGCAGTACGAGAAAGGTTCAGTTGTTCTGCGATATCTTGTCCTGAAAGAGGTTTGTCCACGGTACTGTATAAAAGACGTAAAACGTCCTGTTTAGTGCTCATAATATCCTCCTTTCGTCAGTATTCATGTTCCTAAGTGTAACAGATTTGAAATGATTGTCAACTGCAAATGTTATATAGGTTAACAATAGCTGTAAACGATTAAAAGATAGCAGATTCTTGTGTGAACATGGTATAATAACTGAGAACATTTAGTGAAAGGAATTTTGGTATGAAAAAATTAGTCATTAACGGCGGTAAACCACTTAAAGGGGAAGTAACCATTAGTGGAGCTAAAAACAGTACAGTAGCTTTAATTCCGGCTGCTATTATCGCGAATGAACCAGTCGTATTAGAAGGTGTCCCTGAGATTCAGGACGTAGATGCCTTAATTGAAATTTTAAATGATTTTAACGTAAAAACAGAATTCGTTGATGGAACATTAACTATCGACCCAAGAGAGATGAAATCAATCCCGATGCCAAAAGGGAAAATTCAAAGCATGCGTGCTTCGTATTACTTTATGGGAGCAACTCTTGCTAAATTTGGAGAAGGGGTCGTTGGACTTCCAGGAGGATGCTTCTTAGGTCCTCGTCCAATTGACCAACACTTAAAAGGATTTAAAGCGCTTGGTGCCGATGTGAAAGACCATGATGGAGCTATTTATTTATCTACGGATGAAGAAGGCCTCGTTGGTACAAAAATTTATATGGACGTTGTGTCTGTAGGTGCGACGATTAATGTATTGCTAGCATCTGTTCGTGCAAAAGGAAAAACGATTATCGAAAATGCTGCGCGTGAACCAGAAATTATTGATGTAGTTACTTTATTAAATAAAATGGGAGCTAATATTAAAGGTGCTGGAACAAGCGTAATCCGTGTGGAAGGTGTTGACCAATTACATGGATGTACGCATACGATTATTCCGGACCGTATTGAAGCAGGAACGTATTTATCAATTGCAGCAGCGGTTGGTGAAGGCATTCGCGTGAAAAACGTGATCTTCGAACACTTAGAAAGTCTCATTGCGAAGATGAACGAAATGGGCGTGAAGATGGAAGTTGGCGAAGACGATATTTATGTATTCCCAACAGACGAATTAAAAGCCGTCAATATCAAAACAATGCCTTATCCAGGGTTTGCGACAGACTTGCAACAAACCATCACACCACTCTTTAGTAAAGCGAAAGGTACTGCGATGGTTGTCGATACCATTTATCCAAAACGTGTCGGTCACGTACCAGAGTTAAATCGTATGGGTGCTCGTGGAAAAGTCATTGAAGATATCATTACATTTGAAGGGCCAACACCATTAGTCGGTGCCGAAGTAGCGGCTAGCGATCTACGTGCGGGGGCTGGACTTGTGGTAGCTGGTTTAATGGCTGAAGGAACAACGAAGATTTCAAATATCGGACATATCCTACGTGGTTATTCAAATATCGTTGAAAAACTACAAGCATTAGGTGCCGATATTACGATGATTGAAGAGTAAGAAGGGGCATTATGTCAGAACAAGTGGAAACTGTAACGCTACAAAGCTTACAAGAAAAAACTTTAAAAGAGATGTACGGCTTTGCCAAACATTATAAGATTCCTTATTACGGTCAAATGAATAAAAAGGAATTGGCGCTTGCAATTCTTCGTGCTCAAGAAGAAGCGACTGGGTTTTTCCAAGTGGAAGGTGTCTTGGATATTAATCGTGCAGAAGGATTTGGATTCCTAAGACCGATTAACTATTCAAGCAGTCAGGAAGATATTTATATTTCTTCTTCGCAAATTCGCCGTTTCGACCTTCGAAATGGGGACCTTGTGAGTGGGACAGCACGTCCGCCACGTCAAGGTGAGAAGTTCAATGGGTTGATGCAAGTTGGTTTCGTGAATGGAAAAGATCCTGAAGAAGCCAAAGAACGTGACCATTTCCCGGGACTTACACCATTGTATCCTGAAAAGCAAATGGTGCTAGAAACCACACGTGGTCGTATCGCTTCTCGTATGTTGGATTTAATTTGTCCGATTGGTTTTGGGCAACGTGGACTTATTGTAGCTCCGCCAAAAGCAGGGAAGACAAGCTTGTTAAAAGAAATCGCTAATGGAATTACAACGAATTATCCAGAAGCCGAATTGATTATTTTACTCATCGATGAGCGCCCTGAAGAGGTAACGGACATCGAGAGAACGGTGGATGCGGAAGTGGTGTATTCTACATTTGACCAGCTTCCAGAAAACCACATTAAGATTAGTGAACTAGTATTGGAACGTGCGCTACGTCTTGTAGAAGATGGACGTGACGTGATTATCTTGATGGATAGTCTTACGCGTCTTGCCCGTGCCTATAACTTAACGATTCCACCTTCAGGAAGAACATTGAGCGGAGGGATTGACCCTGCTGCCTTGTATCGTCCTAAGAAATTCTTTGGCGCGGCTCGAAATATCGAAGAGGGTGGTAGCCTAACGATTCTTGCGACCGCGTTAGTGGAAACAGGAAGCCGTATGGATGATGTGATTTATGAAGAGTTCAAAGGAACGGGAAATTCAGAAATTCATCTTTCAAGAGAACTTGCTGAAAGACGAGTATTCCCGGCTATTGATGTGAAACGTTCAGGCACTCGTAAAGAAGACATGCTCCTTTCGCAAGAAACGCTGGAAGGCATTTGGAAAGTGCGTCATGCCATTAAAGGAGACGGACTTGAAACGAGTGAACAACTCGTGAAGCAATTAAGAGAAACGAAATCGAATGCCGATTTCATTCGTCGACTTAGTTTATTAGATTAGAACTAAAATCCCTAAGAGTTTTCTTAGGGATTTTTATTTTTTCAAAAGGTTACAAAAGAAGATGAAAGGAGATTTCAAATAGATTGCTCCTTGTGGTAAAATGGAAAAAGGAGTGATTTTACGTGAAAAAGAAAAAAGTAATCAAAACAAATGCAGTTCGAATGGTCGAACAAGCCAAAGTTCCATATGCCATTCATGAATATGATGTGGATACAGCACACCTTGATGCGATTCATGCAGCACAGGGGATGGGGATTCCTGTCGAGGAAGTCTACA
>CALJSD010000114.1 GCA_937976325.1 uncultured Carnobacterium sp. | reverse complement strand
TTACAGCTGCGATTTGCATAGCGATATCGCGTCCCTGTTCGTTTTGATATTCCACAAGGGCATTTCCAAAGGTATAATTATCGGCTGTCTTTGTTCCTGTAGCAAAACCTAGCGTATGGACCTTAATGGCTTTATTGAAACGAAGTCCTACATAATCATCTCGTTCAATAACGGTTGTCGTCTTGACAATCGCATGAGTATCCAAGTCGCCATCTGTTACTTCTGCAAGACCTCCTTCAATCCCCGCACGATTGGTAATAAAGGTGGTCACAAGTTTATCTGGATGCAGCATGGTTTGAATATGTGTTGCCAAGTATTCCTTTAAGTTATTGATAAATGGACGAATATGTTGCACTCCAAACTCTGCCCGTTCATAATGGTCTACATAGAAGAAGGAATAACTAATGGACTGATCGTAATACTTAACCCCAGCATAATAATGCTCCCAAACCTTAGCATCATTCTTTTCAGCCAGACCTTCTGTCGCTGTCAGCAAGGCTTCTAAAGCATCCATCTGATCCACTGTATTGTCTAACCAGTAGTGGATTTGGTCAATAAGCTTCTTGTCCCCTTTTTCTTTCAGAAGGAGGGCGTCAGCCTTCAAGTTTGCAAAGATACCCTTTAATTCTTTTCTCTCTGCGTCTACGTTTTGACCAGTCTTCAATTTATTATAAAAGTCTGTCAATTTAGGTGCAAGCTCAACAGATTCTTCCAATTTTGTGACATGTGGAGGGCGGTTTTGGTTGCGCATATGCTTACCAAGTTCACGAAAGGCTTTTGATACATCACTTTCCTCAAAATTTCCATTGACCACATAGTTAAAGGCCATATCATTGATTTTTTCAGCTTCTTCCGCACTTCTCCATTGTTTCCAACCATACTGAGCCACATCAAAGAGGGCTACCTTTGAAGCTTCGGATTGTTGCATCGGACTTAGCATAATGCCCTGCGCCAAGGACAAATCAACATTGGGATGTAAGAATTTTTCACCACCACCTAGAATCAAGTGTTGCTTGGTATTATCATTACAAGGCCAGTTAATCCAGAAATGAATCGGACGATACTTCTTGCCACCTTCTGTCAAATTCTTCTTCAAATTTGTTAGGAAGGTTTGGTCAACTGCACCCCAAACTTTTCCTCCTGTTAGAGTTAAATGGACCGTTTCTGGAAGGCGTTCGTTGAGCGTACGAAGTTCATCTTCTGTCCCTTGTCCCATATACCAGGCTGGAACGAAAATCATATCTTTACGAAGGCCACTGTATTTTGTTTCTTGTTCAGTTAGCCAATTTGTCAGGTCGGTCATTAACCGAACATAACTATTGTAGCCACCAACAGGCCAGGCCGCATCATCAGCTAGAACCCCAAATTCACGCACACCTGCATCCAGCAATTGGGTGAATTTCGCTTTAATGACATCTAAATCCTGTTTATATAAAGCATCCGTATCAAAGCGCATCTTGTTATGCATAAATGGATGGATGGTCCACACATAACGCGTCTTCGTTTCATTTCCGACACGCGCCAAATCACGAATCTCAGCGAGTTTTTCATCTGGATAGAGTTCACGCCATTTCGCATTGTGGTATGGATCATCTTTTGGTGCAAAGTAATATTGCGTTAATTTCAATTCGCCACCATAACGCATCAAGTCTTCACGGTTTTGCTTCGTCCAAGGGTTCCCATAGTACCCTTCGATAAAGCCACGGTTCTTCACTTCTGCATAGTCTTCCACTGTTACGTCACGAAGAACTGGAGTTTGCGATTCACTGAGCATATGTTTTAATGTCGTAAGACCAAAGAACACCGCATCGGTATCCTTTCCGACGATTGAAATCTTATTGTTTTTCACGCGCAACACATACGCGTCAATCTTGTTATATAAGTCCGGTGAGATATCTTGCACTTCTTTTTCCGCTAATGGAGACTCCCCATGGACTCCAAGGAAAATATTCGTTGCCCCTTCGGCTTCCTTCGTGCTCGTTGTATACGACACGTTGTTCGCTTGAAGGACTTCTTTGGCACGATTTCGTGTATAAATATCAAGACTATCGCTGAAGACAAGGTTCACAGTTCCCTCAAGAGCTGTTACACCATCTCCATACGTTACCTTTTGTGGCGTTGGGAATACGGTATATTCCTTCTTCGTCACTTCTTTTTTCGCCGCATCGATTTCTTCTTTTGTTGCTGGCTTGTCCGCTTGGTATTGGTCGGCCTTTTCTACCGTTCCGTTTACTTCGCGTGGTTTCGTTGTTTCTGTTGCTGTATTCGTCTCAGTTGTCGTTGTGGCCTCTTCAGTCGGTTTGACCTCTGTGGCTGCCGTTGTTGTTTCTGCTTCGGTTGGTTTTACTTCTTCATGCGAAGTAGCTGCATCCTCAGCTGGCTTGTTGGCTTCGGCTTCTTTTTCTGCCTTCTCGATGGCTTTTAACACATCGTCTGGCAATTTATCCAGAGCCGGCGCCTCACTAATGGTCCCGTTCCCTTCTGACGGCGTTTCGGCTTCCGTTGCGAGTGCAATCGGAGATGCAAAAAAAGTTGCTCCAATCATAACTGAAGCGACCCCTACCGAAAACTTGCGAATACTGTACTTACATCTTTTATCAAAAAATCTCTTACCCATAAGATTTTCGACTTCCTTTCGTTTTATTTTAGTAAGCGTTTGCAACAAAACGAAAAACAATCCCTAACCTTATTGTTTACCGCTTTTTATGCACCTTAAATATAGCAAAACCAACTGGTAGTTACAAGTTGGGTTTGTGAATAATTTAAGAAAAAACTCGTAAAAAAATGAACCGTAGACGGCTTTCTCATCTACGGTTCCTAAACGCTTCATTTTTATTCTATTTTGTGCTTAAAAGCCACTTTTTGGCCCACTCCAAGACAGGTAATTCACGGTTTGCTAAGAGTACTCCCCAAGGTTTCGCCGCGCACTTCCTGTACTCCTCTACTGCTTCTTCATATGTGAGTTTCAACGTCGACAACTCAAACTCCTCTAGTTCTTTTGGCGTCATTTCGGTTTTCCCGAAACTCGTCACGAGGCAGAGAAAATAATGGTTCACATTATGACGGTGAATCTGATTGTAGTAATCGTTTACTGTGCCAACCTTGCACAGCACCTCCACGCTAGCGCCAAGTTCTTCCTTCAACTCCCGATGAATCGCCTCTTCAGGAGTCTCTCCTGCTTCCACGCCGCCACCAGCTGTTTCGATAAAGGCTCCATTGCCGAAAATATCGTCTCTAACGACACGAACAAAGTAGAAGAATCCCTCTTCGTCCACAACAATCGCCCGGGCAACATGTCGATCGTGCGTAATTTCAGTCTTCTCCCACTGCGTATCCTCTAATGTTAATGCTAATTCCTTCACTGCCAAACTCTCTTTCTACAGTATTTCTCTACGTAAGTATCATTCATAACACAAATAATCTAAAACCTAATTGATTTTCGTTTACTATTATCTCTCCTATAAACTAAAAAAACAATTCTAAAACTTACAGTCAATCCCTTTCTACCGCTTCTTTTAATATTATTTGGAACATGATAAAATAATAACAAACAACCATTTGGGAGGTTCTTATGAAAAGTAAACTCTTATTAGCATCTGTTACCCTCCTATCCGCGGTGATAGTAGCGGCTTGCGGGAATGGGGAAAAGAAAGCCCCTGAAACAACAGTTGCACCAACAACAGAAGCAACTACAACTGTAACAACTACAACTGCTCCTACAACAACGGCTGGAACTTCTGAAACAAAAGAAGTATCACTTGCAGATACTCAACGTGTTGGTCGTGAAGACGTTGGTTATTTCAATGTTCCTAAAGATTGGGTAGCATACAAAGACCCAAACGGTGGCCCTCAATTCCAATATGCTTCAAAAGATCCTTACAACATGATTACGATTAATGGATACGGTAAAGACCAATTACACGTGAATGCCGGGGAAATTTTCGGGGCTGAATTGCTAGCTAACCGTTTGTATGATGGCTGGCAATACAATCCTAAAGTTGAGAAAACGCAAAAGGAAAAGACAGAGTTTGCTGGTGAGGATGCTTCCCTTATTAAAATTCAATTGAAAGATGGCAAATACTTGTTCCAATGGGTTTTCCAACGAGGAGAAAAAGTATATGACATTTTACTGGAAGGGACAGAGGATACAGCCGCAACAGTAAGAACTGTTTTAGAAAAAACTTGGGGCTTAGATCCAAATACTCCAGGGCAATAATCCAATAAACAACTAATACTAAAAGAGCCTGATTCACACAATCAGACTCTTTTATCATCTTTCACATATGGATAACAATTGGTTCTCTATTTAAATTTAATCTAAACAATGGTAAAATGACCTTGTGACAACAACTTTTAAGGAGAACAATCATTATGAAAAACAAAATTTTATTAGGCTCTGTAACGCTCCTGTCTGCTTTAATGGTGGCGGCTTGCGGAAACGGAGAAAAGAAAGCTACAGAAACAACTGCAGCTCCAACTACAGAAGCAACGACAGCTACACCAACTACAACAGCTCCAACGACAACTGCGGGTGCTTCTTCTGAAACAAAAGAAGTTTCACTTGAAGATACGCAACGTATCGGACGTGAAGATACTGGTTATGTCAACGTTCCTAAAGACTGGAAAGAGTTCAAGGAAATCGAAGGAAACAATCCAAACCAATATCAATACTCATCATTAGATGCATACAATGTTGTGACATTAACTGGCTACTCTAAAGACCAAGTAAAACTGGGCAATAGTGAAACTTTTGGCGCAGAATTAGTGGCAAACCGTTTATATAGTACATTCGAAAATAATTCTGAAATTGCTAAAATTCAAGGTGCAAAATCAAAAGTGGTTGGAATGGATGCTTTTGTCGTTCAAACTCTCACAAAAGATGGAAAATATTTCTTTACCTGGGTCTTCCAAAAAGGCGAGAAAGTTTATACTGTAAGTGCTGAAGGAACTAAAGAGACTCTACAAAAGATGATTGACTTAATCGAACAAACATGGGGCTTAGATCCAAAAACTCCAGGGAAATAATCAATTGATAAATAACGGAGACTAATCGCTATGATTAGTCTCTTATTTTATACTCTTCTTAGTAATATAGACACCTATTTAAATTAGTTCTACTTAATGATAAAATGGGCATACAATAACATCCCTAAGGAGAATATTCACGATGAAAAACAAAATTTTATTAGGTTCTGTGACGCTTCTATCTGCGTTAATAGTAGCCGCTTGCGGGAACGGAGAAAAGAATGCAACGGAAACAACTGCAGCTCCAACGACAGAAGTAACTACAGCTGCACCAACTACAACAGCGCCGACAACTACTGCTAGTGCTTCATCTGAGACAGCTGAAGTTTCACTTGAAGACACTCAACGTATCGGACGTGAAGATACAGGTTATGTCAATGTACCTAAAGACTGGGTAGAGTTCAAAGCTGCAAACGGTGGCCCTCAATATCAATATGCTGCATTAGATGGATACAATATTGTGACATTAAACGGCTACACTAAGGATAAATACCAACCTGGTGAAGGTGAAACTTGGGGTGCAGAAATGGTTGCGAACCGATTATATGGTACGTACCAAAAAAATCCTAGTATCGAAAAAATCCAAGGTGCCAAAAGAAAAGTGGTCGGAATGGATGCTTTTCTAGTTCAAATTCTTACAAAAGATGGTAAATATTTCTTCACCTGGGTCTTCCAAAAAGACGACAAAGTGTATTCAGCAAGCTTTGAAGGGAATAAAGAAACACTTCTAAAAATGTTTGACTTGATTGAACAAACATGGGGCTTAGATCCAAAAACTCCTGGAAAATAATCAATTGTTAATAACGGAGACTAGTCCCTGCGATTAGTCTCTTTTCTTATGCTCTATTGGCCCTCTTTTTTAGCCCCAAAAATTTCCTAGTTGATTTTTCATTCGCGTGTGATATAATACGAGTATAATAAACCTATTAAGGAGTACATTTATCATGAAAAACAAAATCCTATTAAGCTCTGTATCGCTTCTCTCTGCTTTAATGGTAGCTGCTTGCGGAAACGGAGAAAAGAAAACAGCGGAACCTGCTGCAGCACCAACGACTGAAGTCGCTAAAGAAACTACAGCTGCACCAACAACAGCTACTCAAACGACTACTGCTAAAACAACAACTCCTGGGACTTCTTCAGAGACAAAAAAAGTATCACTTGAAGACACTCAACGTGTTGGGAAAGATAATATTGGCTATGTCAACGTCCCTAAAGACTGGGTAGTATTCAAAGACTCAAACAACCCTAATAACTTCTATTATTCGTCACCAGATCAATATAATATTATGTATCTAGAGTCTTATTCTAAAGATAAAGTTAAACTTAATGATGGTGAAACGTTTGGCGCAGAGTTAATTGCAAATCGTTTGCTTAATATCGTGAAAAATGATAAAGAACAAACTAGTGTTCAAGGCGTGAAAGCTGATTTTGCGGGAGAAAAAGCTTACTTAATAAAAGCAACATTCTCCGATGGTAAAACTATGTTCGAATGGATCTTCCAAAAAGGGGATATCGTTTACGTAGTCTCAATCGAAGGAACAGAAGAAACGGTTAAATCGTTAAGACCAGTTTTTGAACAATCTTGGGGCTTAAATGCAAAAACTCCAGGACAATAATTAAAAATGATGAAATAAATTAAGGTTAGACCTGTTAGGAGAATAATTTTTATGAAAAACAAAATTTTATTAAGCTCTATAACGCTTCTATCTGCTTTAATGGTAGCCGCTTGTGGAAACGGAGAAAAGAAAACAGCGGAAACTGCTGCTGCACCAACTACTGAAGTTGCTAAAGAAACTACCGCTGCATCAACGACTACAGCTCCAACAACTACTGCTGGTGCTTCTTCTACAGCAAAAGAAGTATCACTTACAGACACTCAACGCGTCGGAAATGAAAAAGTTGGTTATATCAACGTCCCTAAAGACTGGGCCGCATACCAAGATAAAAATACTGGCTCTCAATTCCAGTATTCTTCACCAGACAAATACAATGTGTTGTCCATGAACTCATACACTAAAGATTCTGTTAAACTTCAAGACAGTGAAACATTTGAAGCAAAAACGATTGCGAATCGTTTGTATGATTATTGGCAAAATTACAAAGGACAAACTAGTCTACAAGGTGTAAAAGCTAAATTCGGTGGAGAGGATGGTTACTTAATGAAAATATCATTCTCTGATGGTAAATACATGTACGAATGGGTAATCCAAAAAGGTGAGAAAGTATACGCAATCGCAATCGAAGGTACAGCAGACACGATTAATAGCTTAAGACCAGTTTTACAAGAATCATTTGGCTTAGATCCAAACACTCCAGGAAAATAATGACTACCATACTAAAAGAGACTGATTTTCTTAATCAGTCTCTTTTTTCATCCTTATGCTCTTGTAGCCCACTCTTCGCGTAAAACTCCATACTTCATACTGTCATAGTACTGACCTTGGTAGTAGCGAACCTTCCGAATTTGGCCCTCTTTTAGGAACCCTAATTTCTCAGCAACGGCCATCATCCCACCGTTCCCACTCCAAGTCGTCATGCCAATATGTTCGAGCGCATCGGTTTCTTGGAAAATGGTATCCACCCACTTCGTTAGCGCAGTGGTCGCAATTCCTTGGCTCCATAATTGGTCGTCATAGATCACAATCCCGATTTCTAGCCATCGTGTGGCTTCATCCTCCCATGATTTTGAAACCATCCCGACAGGCTGACCGTTAGCGACAACACATCTGCAATCGTCGCTCATTAAAAAGTCCGCAATCGGGCTTGCTATGAAACTTTTGGCGTCATCAAACTTACGATAATCATTAAAATACGGTGCGTTCAACTTCGTCCACTCTGGTTGGTCTGTTGAAAAACCAATCTTCCAAATTGTTTCAAGGAAGCTTTTATTAAATGGCACTAGTTGCACCTCGGTTGTTTGCTTTAATCTTTCCACTGATTCATTCCTCCTTCTACATTTACCACGTCAAAGCCTTTCGTCTCCAAGAACTGGCAGGCACGTTCAGAGCGCATTCCACCTTGGCAAATCACATAATAGCGTTTCGACGCGTCCAGTTGCTTATATCCATTCTCCAACGTGCTAAGTGGCGCATTCAATGCCCCCTCGATATGCCCTGATTGGAATTCATCCACTTCACGAACATCTAGAATCGTGATGTCCTCTTTTTGATTCAATGCTTGAAAATCTGCTGGTTTAATTCGTTCCATTTTCTTTCTCCCTTTCTCCTACTTCATTTCTTCTCACTTCCTACTGTATCGTATTCTAGCAAAAATACAAAGCGCCATGCACAAATTCATGCATGGCACCGTCATTATTTAATGTTATGTTTGTTCATCTTTTGTTGGAAAATTCCAGTGACGATTTCGCGCAATTCTTCGCGTTCTTTTTCAGGAAGCTCTCCTTCTTGTTTTGCGACTGCGTAAAGTTCAGGATTTTCTTTCGCGATGCGTTGAACAGTTTTTGTTGTCGCATGGCCTCTTACTAAGAACGGAATGGCCTTAATCCATTCTTCTGGCACTAGTGCTAGAATTTTCTTAGCCGCTTCTTTATCCGTCAACACCGCAGTGCTCAACCCTTTTTTAATTTGTTCTTGTTCTTTTTCTGTAAAATCTTTTAGATCCATCTCTTATCCCCTTTTCTAACTCTAATCTCTACCCTATTTATTATAATCAAATCGGATTACTTGTGCATCCACATCAACTTGGGCATGTACTCCAAAAGGAACAATACAGCGTGGTGTCGCATGTCCAACATTAATATTGTAAACAATAGAGACCTCTTTATCCTCTAGCTCCTCTAGCAGGACTGCTTTATATTCTTCGTAATGAATTTCATTTTGAGGTTTACCCACCAATACACCAGAAACTACATCAAAGATTCCATACTGTTTTAAAGCTTGGATCATCTTTCGATACAACTCAACACTTGGTCGTTCCTCGCTTGTTTCCAGCAACAGAATTTTTCCACTCCAGTCTTCAAGCGTTGGAAATAGCTTATATTTCTGAGTAAGCTGTACAGAATCTGCATATAATGAAGAATCGAAACAATCATACATTGATTCTAAGCATCCTCCTAGAATAGGCCCACTAAACTGAGCATTCCCTTTCAATAATTCAAACCCTTGATTTGGAAAACTTGGCGTCGAAACGCCTAATCCTTTTTCACTAAAATCTTCTCTCTCCTGATACCAAATCTCACTTGGGCGAATTTCTTTAATTCTTCCTGTTGTCAGTAATTCCTCAAAATACGAGTTCGTATATGGGAGCATTTCCGTTGAAAGTTCACATACATCCGGTAAGAAAGCCTGCCCATAAAAGCTTTGAATGCCAACTTTATGTAACATTAAATGATTCATTGTTGTATCTGAAAAGCCTAAGAAAATCTTCTGTTTAGCAACCTTTTTAAGCGCGTCCTGTTCAAATAAGTAAGGGAGTAGGCGATAAGTATCATCCCCGCCGATTGCACATAAAATCATATCAATCGAGTCATCTTGAAATGCAGCTAGCAAGTCTTGCGCTCTACATTCTGGATGCTGCTTAATAAATTCAAGCCCTTTTAAAGCATGGGGTAAAAATTCAACTGCTACACCGTACTCTTCTAAACGTTTCTTTCCAAGATTGAGTTCATGTTGAATGAAGTTCTCTCCCATTATTCCACTGGATAAGCTAACGATTCCTATCTTCTTTACTTTCATGAAACTCTCCTCTGTTTCCTATTTTCTGTAGTAATCTTCCGCTTCATTCCCCTAAATATTTAATATAGATTTGACACGGATTCCATTCATCCCACAATGTCGGGAAGCATTCTAACTCCTTATACCCCATCGCCTTATAAAAAAGATTCGTGCGATCATACTGTTCGTAATGCCCCATTTTCACAGTCTTCACTTGGGAATAAGTGTACCCTAATTTCCTAGCTAGTTGCTCATACGCCTCATTTAATTTTTTGCCGATTCCTTTGCGGTGAAATTCCTTTTTGACTCCCATCACAAAAATATCTGCACAATCCTCACTCGTAGCATTCAACACAACATATCCTGCGAGCTTATCCTCTACAAAACAAGCTAGAAACGGTTTGTCCATCGCATCATCGACATATTCCTGCGTGCTTTCTGGCATTCCAAACCATTCTGGAAGATCATATAAAACTTCTTTTGAAATCGATTCTTTTTCCTTTTTATCTATAATTTCTCTAATACTCATATTCATCTTTAGTGTCCTACTTTCTATAAAACTACTAGCACTAGTGCTCTTCGTCGTTTGTTTTCTGTTTCAGAATTCTACTTAAACTGTACCGTTATTATACCAAATAACGGAAGAAGTTTTTATTCCCATTCAACTATTTTTTCAAGTAAATCAAAAACACCTGTAGTACTTTGAAACTGCTACAGGTGTTATCGTTACTTTATAGATTCACAGGACTGACTGCTAATCGTCCAAAACAGAAAGGTTCTCTTCCAAGTATCATTTCTTTTTCTTAGGTTTGGGAGCCGCCAGTTCATCATAGATAGCCTTAAACAAATCCGTTAAGTACTCCTTATCTTCTACATTTTCCATCAGTAGCATTTCTTTTTTCCCTTCATATGTGCGTTCCAATGAAGCGTCAGGCATCATTCTCTGGCAGTTGTGACATTTTTGATTAGG
>CALJSD010000113.1 GCA_937976325.1 uncultured Carnobacterium sp. | reverse complement strand
TACACGACCAAGATCTACTCCAGCAATTGGACCATCAAATGGAATATCTGAAATACATAATGCTAAACTTGAACCAAACATTGCTGCCATTTCTGGTGGACAGTTTGGATCTACAGACATTACAGTATTTGTAATTTGAACTTCATTACGGAAACCTTCCGCAAACATTGGACGAATTGGACGGTCAATTAAACGAGCTGTTAATGTCGCATGTTCACTTGGACGTCCTTCACGTTTAATAAATCCTCCAGGAATTTTACCTGCTGCATACATTTTTTCTTCATAGTTCACTGTTAATGGGAAGAAATCTGTATCCTTTGCTTGTTTTGTACCAACGGCTGCTGTTAATACCACTGTATCTCCATAACGAACTAAGACAGCACCATTTGCTTGTTTTGCTAATTGGCCGATTTCAACTTGTAACAGTCTACCGCCCCATTCATAGCTATATACTTTTTTCTCTGACATATCGATTCTCCTTTTCTTCTATATTTAAGAGTATCTTTTAAACCTACTTTTAGAAATATAAACAGACGAAAAACTCACCTTCTTATATTTCTAAAGTAAGCACGCTAAAAAGAATACTCCTTGATTGTCATACGCAATAATTCTACCATAAACGATACTGAATAACTATTTTTTTGAGTAAACTTTAGCATTTTTTGAAAAAAATCCTAAAAACAATTGCATTTTAACTTCAAAGTGCTATACTAAAAACGTAATCAATGCCTCCTTAGCTCAGTTGGTAGAGCAGTAGACTCTTAATCTATGGGTCACAGGTTCGAGCCCTGTAGGGGGCATTTATAATTATTAAAAAATGTAAGCGCGACCAAAAACAGAGGGATAGATTATGAAACAGAAATTGTTGAAACTGATAAGTAAAGCGATGAAATTTAGAAAACCTGCTGAATATGCTGAACAGATTATTCAGAATCAAATAGAAGTTGAGTTTGAACATGGGGTAGCTTACGAATTTGTTAGCTTAGATGGGCATAGTCATGAAGCTACTGATGAAATAGTTAGTTATGGAATGGCTGAGGTGATATTATACTTTAAGAACGACGCTGAAATAGAGAAAAGAATAAATAATTCTGATTTAAATATATCTATTCAAAATTATAACGAAATAGAATTTGATAAAACGTTATTAGATTGCGATTATGATAATGAATCACAAGTTTTTACAATTTTTGCAGTAAATAATGGAACTAATCAGAAAGAGGAAAAAACTTATAAAGTTAAATATACTATAGAGGATACTACGGATGAAAAAATTATAGCAGAAGAGGTTTTTAAATTTAAATTGGAACGAGGTTTAATCGAACAAGTTTATGTTAAGAATCTATCTGAAAACATCACAAATTTTATGATTAAAAATAATTATGAAAATCTATCGATTAAGATATTCGACTCTTCAGACTATCTTTTAAAATCTTATCCTTTAAAATTATATGGTGATAAATTAATATATATACCTATAATAGTATGTGCTCCTGTGGCTGATAAAGATTTTAATTACGATATTGACTTTTTGGTTAATAAAAATGAAAATTGTAATCTTGAAGGGAAATTTAAAATACTTGCGAATGATTACATTGGTATTAAGTTGAATCTTTTCTCGGAAACATCTTGCGCATTTAAACTAGTAGCTTATTTTAAAGATAAAAAAGTTTATAATTGTGATTTTGTTTTGAAAGTTCCAACTTACTATGAGAATGATGAAAAAGTTAAAATTACAATGTATAGTTCCAGAGCAAGATTTATGAAAGAAAATGGGTTTGTTAAATTTAATGTTTTCAATAAACAAACACGAATTGGAGATAAATTAAAATATAAATACAAATAGTTTAAATATCATATCAACTAGTAATTCTTTAAGTAAATCTCTTTTTTGGTTAATCCAGTAAAAGAGATTTATTTTTTTACTTAATTAACTGCTATTTTCATTGGAAGGTTAGAACACGTTTTAAGTTTCAACAAGATATAATATTTTTTCAGTAATAAATGCTCCAAATATTATGTTTGCTTCTCACAACACGAGGGGATACTGGGTATATTTGCAACAACAAAAATAAGATGTTATTTGGAAATTTAAGTGCAATTTAAATGATAATCCTGCAAAATCAGAAACACATTAAATTGCTTTCATCGAATTTTATATACTATTGCTGTTAAATCAAAAGAACTGCCAATTTGAAATAGAAGTAAGTTATTTTGTGTGAAGTGGTTTGATTGAAAACGTAGAGTAATAAGTATTTATTTTGAAATTTATATATTTTATATCAAAGATAGAAAGCAATGCTAAGTTAAATTTTGAATAATTTCTGCTTCATATTCGAGTTTAGCTTAATAAGATTTTGTATTTTGAGGGCTTGAAAAATTAATAATTCTTTAGTTTAAGTTAGCTACTGTAAAATTTAAAGAAAGAGCCAGCAACTAGAAAGAGCTGCTGGCTCTGTTTTTGCTTTTTTGATGTAATCTAAATAAAAAAGCATGCCCGTCATTAACTTTCATTTTTCCCCATTTTGAAATAATTAGATTAAAAATCACTCCAAATATATTCCGAATATCACTTATATTTCAATATTTTTAATTACTTTTAAGATGAAAGAATCTTAAAATCCATGTAGTGGGGTATTTTTTATACCCCAAAAAGTGAAAAGTCTTTAGAAAATGGTTTAGATACTCCTGAATTTTTTCAAGAATTTACTCAATTTTAGGTTGAAATATATACTCCAAATACTCGTTCAATTCGTCAAACACCATAAATAGGGATTGTTTCGTATCCACAATTCCAAATAGTTCTAGATGAGCTTCGAAGATTTCAGAGTAGTTAACGTTTGGAGCAACCAAAATGATTTTGGCATGAAGATGCTGTCGTCGAATTCGATTTACCGTGGTTGACAACTTACAAGGAGCAGTAATTGTGATAAAATAAAACCAATTCCTGTTGGTGTGAAGTTGTATCATTGGGAATGTAGAATGAATGGTTACAGGTAGTTTATGTTGTCTGATATATTTTTTCAGAACCAGAAGTAACCAATAATATTGTATCCATTGAATCATATCTTTCCTCCAATCGAATTTATTGTACATGGAGTGAAAGGATTCATTTTGAAAATGTCATAAAAGGATAGAAATCTGTCATATTCGGCATCTGTCCTAAAGGAGGAAAGCTAATGTTAAGTATTTTCGTATTAGAAGATGAGTTGCTGCAGCAATCTCGTATCGAGAATGTGATTCAGGAACTGATTGCTCAAAAATCATTACAATGTAAACCTCCGAAGATTTTTGGCAAACCTCATCAACTAGTGGAAGCAATCACCGAAAGAGGTTCACATCAATTATTCTTCCTAGACATTGAAATTAAAGGGGAAGAAAAGAAAGGTCTGGATATCGCAAAAGAAATCAGGAAGAAAGACCCGAATGCGACAATCGTGTTCGTCACGACCCATTCAGAGTTTATGCCGATTACCTTCAAGTACAAGGTAGCTGCACTTGATTTTATTGATAAATCACTTTCGGAAGAAGAGTTTGCAGAGCGTATTTGTTCCGCTATCGAATATACGATTGAAAAAGCTGGAACAACAGTTTCTGAAGATGCTTTTACTTTCGAGACCGCGATGGCCCATGTTCAAGTACCGTTTAATAATATTTTGTATTTTGAGACTTCGCCAACGATACATAAGGTGATTTTACATACCAAGGATGAACGATTAGAGTTCTACGCGAGTATTGCAGACATCGAAAAAGCAGACCCTCGCTTATATCGTTGTCACCGGTCTTTCGTGGTAAATCCTGCTAATATTGTGAAAATCGATAAAGAAGAGAAGCTTGCTTTATTTGAAAATAATGATAGTTGCTTGATTTCCCGTATGAAATATAAAGGACTGCTTGAAAAAGTAAAGACACTAAATTGTTAGGATGATTTTATGGAATTATTTTTAAATGTAGCGAATGTTTATTTAAAAATACTGGCACAGATGTTGATTTTTAAACAGATTAGTGAATTGCCGATAAAACGGAAATGGTTCTTGATAATACCAGCAGCCTTTGTTGGGCTCTTTATTGTATTGCCACCGATCGCTTATTTTGGATCTTTTATTATGTATATTGCCTATTGCTTTTATATTAATAAAGGTCAGAGTCGGATGATGAATCTGTTTTATGGATTGTATCCAGTTATTGTGGAAAGTCTATTTGGACGTATGCTAGGTTATAATGTGTTTCCGATGTTAGGAATTACCGTGTTTAATGAAGCAGCAATTAGCGGATATGATATTCTGATTGAATTGCTCATTTTCCCAGCATATCTACTCATTATTCATTCGTTAAAAATTGACTTTAAAGATTTAAAAGAAGGATTTAAGCGTCAATATTTTAATACGATTTTACTGATTATTAATCTATCGATGATACTCTATATCATACTGGTTTCTTTGTTTGTTGTTTTAAGAAATCAATTGTCAGATGCCGATATGTGGAGAGGGCAGCTTAATAATCTATATATTATTCTATTTTTCATTATGCTCTTATATGTCAATGCAAGTTCGAAAGAAAAACTCGAACAAGAAATTGTAGCGCAGAAAGACCGTCAGTTAAAAGAATTATCGAATTATAGTCATCATGTGGAATCTCTTTACAGTGAAATTCGCAGTTTTAGACATGACTATCTCAATATTTTAACGAGCTTGAAACTAGGGATTGAAAATCAAGACTTGCATGCAATTCAACGTATTTATGAGGATGTTCTGAAGGAAAGTGGAAAGTCATTTTACGATAAGAAATTTGATATCGCACGACTAAGCAATATTAAGAATGATGCCGTTAAAAGTGTATTGTCTGCGAAGTTGTTAGAGGCGCAAAATAAAGGGATTGACATTACTGTTGAGGTGGAAGAACCGATAGATGATTTCCAAATAGAAATTTTAGATTTCATAACGATTTTATCCATTCTCTGTGATAATGCGATTGAAGCTAGTCAAAAAGCCCAACAGAAAAAACTCTCTGTGGCGTTGATTAAGAGTGAAATGGCATTGGTTTTGGTGGTTGAAAATACGACTGAAGCCGAGAAGGTGGATGTGACTCATTTATTTGAACGCGGTGTCTCCACAAAAGGTGAAAATCGAGGTCTTGGACTCTATAACGTACAGCAAATCATGGATCGTTATCCAAAGTGCTCAATCAGCACTAGAAGTGTAAACTACCAATTTTCTCAAACGATTACTTTTATTCAATAAAATAAATCAATCAATCTAAACTAAATAGCGACTGCTATTTAGTTTTTTTGTGCTTTCATGATAAAAAATACCGTTCGCGACATTTCGTTGACCGTTTTTGATAATTTGATTTTTTGTGGGAAAAGGTGCAGTAAACTAAATTCATCAATAAAACAAACACCTGGAGGCTTATATGTTTAAAGTAATAGAAATCAAAAAGTCATTTAAGAATAAAGAGGTTTTAAAAGGTGTTTCCTTCATAGTAGAAGAAGGAGATAAAGTTGCCTTACTTGGGAATAATGGGGCAGGAAAAAGTACACTACTAAAGATTATAGCCGGTCAACTGCAAGCAAATGCAGGACGTATCGAAACAACCCTAGATTTTCAAACCGAAATCGGCATGATGCCACAAGGAGATATTTTGATTGATGATTTGAAAGTGGGAGATTTAGTATTGCTCAAGTGCTATATGAATCAATTAGAAGATATCGATATTGATGCATTATTAAAAATGGTGGAATTAGAGGACTTTAAGAATCAATATGTGTTGGGACTTTCTGGCGGACAAAAGAGACGTCTCTCATTATTATTAACGATTTTAAATGAACCACGACTAATCTTTCTGGATGAACCAACAACCGGGATGGATTTAGAGTCTGTTGATAATTTCTGGCATCTGTTAGAAGAGCAGAAGTTTACGTCGGTGGTCGTGACTCATGATTTTAACCAAATCGATCATTTCTTTACGAAAGTACTGATTTTAAAAGATGGCCGCATTGCTGCTCAGGAAAGTGTAGAAGAGATTCATCGTAAGGGCCAAACAATCGAACAGTTCTATAGAGAACAAGTGAAAATGGAGGGATAATGATTATGAAACTCATTCAATTAAAACAAGTCCTTGATAATAAAAGATTTTTATTGTTTACAATTTTTATTCCAGTGGCATGGTATGTATTTCTATACAATATTCAACAAGGAATCACACCAAATATAATGCTGGGGATTGCTGTGTTTATTGGGATTATCGGGAATAGTCTTGCTACCTTTAGCAAACGGATTTCGTCAAATATCGATTTTTACTCATTCGAATCGAAGTTTTCTAAATATACAGTGAAAAATTATTTGCTCGACCAAACTCTCGTACAATTGGTGTTAAACACTTTAATTTTTGTTGTAGTATTAGCTGTAGGGGTTCTCTTCTTTAGTTTTTCACTAAACAGTCAATTAGTCGTTCAATTTTTCCTATTAACCATTATGGGAATTTATTTTAGTATTATTGGTTTTGTAATTGGAGTTAGACTCGATGAGAAAATTATTGATACGGTCAGCTTCCCAGTAATTATTTTAGCTTCTATGACGATTATTCCATTTGCATCTCTTGGTGCCGAAGGAGGATTCATGGAATTTATTAGTAAAGCTCAAATGATTTTCCCAGGGTACTATTACACCAATATCGTGAATGCTCTAAGTTCTTCAACGAGTATTGATGTCAAAGATGTGGCACTCTTCATTGGAGTATTTATTTTGAATGTCATTCCGCTATACTTCCTTGTTCCTAAAGTGAAGTTCGCAACTGTAAAATAAAATGAAAGAGCCAGCAACTAGAAATAGCTGCTGGCTCTGTTTTTGCTTTTTTTGTTTGTTGTTCCGTGAAATTCACGTTTATTTTTCTCGAATCATGCCCACTCGTTTTTCGTCAAGATAGGAAAAATGATGTTTACGATAAAGCTTATCTGCAGGAACTTTAGCTAGTAAAGTGATAAAACTACTCTCATGTGTGTTTTCATCAAACCACTGATCAATCATTTCCATAATTCTATTTGCGATACCGCGTCTTTGGAACTTTTTATCTACCATAATATCGGATACGACAAAAGTGACACCACCATCGCCAACAATTCTTCCTAGACCAATGAGTTCATCATCTTCATAAACAGAAACTAAGAAAAGAGTTCCTTCAAGTGCCTTTTTCACTTCAGAATGAGGTTTAGTGCTATTCATTCCAGCGTTTACTCTTAATTGATTATAGGCTTCAACGCTAGGGATTTTATGAGTAAATTCCATAAAATGATTCCTCCAATAACTTTTTGTTCTTTATTTGTGCAATCACAACTCTTCATAATCAGGATGGTCTTTAATATAGATTGCTGCGTAAATGGCATCTACTAAAACGGCTGGGAAAGCGAAGGCCATTAAAGCGCCAAAGAAAAAGCCGAAAATCATCTGTATGTAGTCTGTAATCACGGCAATGACCAATAGAATAAATCCCAGGACTTTAGCAATATTGAATAAGAGTGCTTTTTTCTTACTATTTACCTTATACGTTTCCCATCGGTTAATCATCCAAATTTTCCCTTGATTTTGAGGAAGGTAATACCATGCGTAAATGATGGTCATTACTATAAATAGAAGTACTATTGGAATGACATAAAATAGCGTCAACTTGGACTCGTAGAGCTTTGACGCGCTGAAGGGTGTGTTATCATCCGTAACCATCAGTAGGAAGATAAAGGTAAAGGTGAGTGTGACAGTCCAAACGACTAAGGCCACTAGAATATAAGTTAGAGACTTAAAGCGATTGATTAAAGGCGTAAAAAGTCCAAAGAGAAGGCTAACGATATTAATGATCGTCGCACTCAAGAATAGGACCTTAATAATCCCGATAGAATCATCGTGCCCAGCAACAAAATATAGAAACGCAGTAAATGGAAGCATAAGCCAAGGGAAGAATTTAATGTACCCTAGACTCACCTCATTCGTGATTAATGGACCATGGTACCGGTCGTCCGTTTGATTGCTTCTTTGTTTTTTTGATTTCTTTTGTTTTCCAGAACCAGGAACTGGCTCTGAAGAATCTTTCTTTTTCAGTAAAAACTTTAACATTCTGTTTCCTTTCAAAAACTTGGATAAATGTATTTCTACTATACCACAAAGCACGTGATGCAGTATCCAACGAGCACTCCTTATATAAATAATGTCATATTCAGGTCATATAAGACGCGTATACTGAAAACTACCATTTAAAAAAGGAGCAAAATGATGAAAATTGCATGGAATGAAATTAAATACCAACCTAAAAAATTTATATTAATTGAGGCCCTGATCGTGATTATGATGTTCATGGTCATTTTCCTATCTGGCCTAACAAACGGATTAGGGCGCATTATTATGGCGCAAATTGATACGTTTGGGGACGTTCATTATATTCTTTCAAAGGATTCAGAAGGAGTGATTCCATACTCAACCCTTACAAGTTCAGAACTAACGGAGATTGAAGAACTCCATCTAGAAAACGAAACGGGACTTGTGATTCAACGTTCTACGTTTATGAAAGAGGACGAGGAAGGTTCGCAAGACGTGACATTCTTTGCGATGGATACTTACAAGAATTTAACGATTAAGACAGAAGATGGGTATACGGCTGCGGACTTAGCCGAAAACGAAGTGATTTTAGATGAATCGTATAAAGCAAAAGGCCTCCACGTTGGCGACACGATTAAAGACAAGTCTTCGGAAGTAATGCTTAAAGTAGTGGCCTTTGCCAAAGACGCAAAATACGGACATAGCTCAGTGGCCTTCATCAGTTCGAAAACACTCGAAGAAATGCGTCAAAAGAAAAATCCAAACTACACTTGGCAACCACAAGCCATCATCACAAGCCAAGCGGTAACAGCCGACGACTTATCCGAACAATTGATGGTCTCAAACAAACAACAAATCATTAATAAAATCCCAGGTTACACTGCGACAAACATGATTTTAAAAACAATGACTTGGGTATTACTAATCGCCTCAGCCGCAATTCTAGGAGTATTCTTCTACATTTTAGCCTTGCAAAAACTAAAACAATTCGGTGTGTTAAAAGCCATTGGAATGTCTATGGGACAAATTACAAGAATCCAATTATCGCAAGTTGGAATTCTTTCCGTAATCGGGATTGGTATCGGACTAGGGCTTGCCTTAGCGTTGACGCCATTCTTACCGGTAAGCATGCCGTTTTATATGCGATCAGAAGATAATGCGGTGATTTCCGCAAGCTTTATCGTCATCTCGATTATTTGTGGCGCGTTATCTCTATTAAAAATTAAGAAAGTGGATCCAATCGAAGTGATTGGTGGAAATGGTGAATAAGATGTCAGTGATTGAATTACAACAGATTAAAAAATCATACGCAGACGGCAATCAAATGCACGATGTGATTAAAGACTTAAGTTTAACCGTTGAACCGCAAGAATTTGTGGCTATTTTAGGGCCTTCAGGTTCAGGAAAATCAACGCTCCTTTCTATCGCGGGTTTACTCTTATCGGCTGATAGCGGTGAGATTATTATCGGCGGACAAAACTTAACGAATGTAAAACAAAGTGAATGGACGAAGAAAAGATTGGAGTTGCTTGGGTTTATTTTCCAAGACCATCAATTACTTCCATATATGAAAATCGGGGACCAATTAGAAGTGGTCGCAAAATTAAAAGGGGAAAAAGACGCTGCGAAACGCAAAGCAGAAGTCAAAGGCTTATTAGCAGAACTAGGCATTGAAGACTGCTACGGCCAATACCCAAATCAAATGTCAGGTGGACAAAAACAACGTGCTGCGATTGCGCGTGCGTTTATTGGAAACCCACAACTCATTTTAGCGGATGAGCCGACTGCCAGTCTGGACCCAGAACGTGGTCAAGAGATTGCGCAATTGATTCAACGTGAAGTGAAATCGAAACATAAGAGTGCCATTATGGTAACGCATGACCGCTCTGTCCTTGAATATGTAGATACCGTTTATGAGATGAAGAAAGGGAAGTTAGTTCGTCTGTAGGCAGTTGTGCTATAATGTTCCAGAAAGAAGGTGGAGCTATGTTTAGAATATTAGTTGCTGAAGACGATCATGCGATTCGCACCTTAATTACAACCAAGTTAAAACAAGAAAATTATACAATTTATACAGCCGAAAACGGGGAAGAAGCCCTGTCCGTCATGGAGAAGCATCAGGTGGATTTATTAATATCCGACATTATGATGCCAGTGATGGATGGGTATTCCCTAGTAAAGGCGCTGCGAGAAACGAAACATACCTTGCCGATATTAATGATTACGGCAAAGTCTCAGCTGGAGTCTTTGGAAGAGGCTTTTACACTCGGAGTCGATGATTATATGGTGAAACCTATTCGACTAGAAGAGTTGGCGCTGCGTGTTCGAGCGTTGCTGAGAAGAGCGCAGTTGGAAACCGAGAAAGTCTTACGTTTTCCACATACGAAACTCGACTACAATGCGTTAACCTTAACGGATTTAGAGACAGATACCGTTTATCAAATTCCGAAAAAAGAGTTTTACGTGCTTTATAAATTGCTCAGCAATCCAGAGAAGATTTTTACGCGTTTGGACTTGCTGGATGATATTTGGGGGATGGAAGAAGACCTCGATGAGCGATTGGTGGATGCGTGCATTAAACGGGTTCGCCAGAAGTTTAAAGACAATCCGGACTTTGATATTGTGACGATTAGAGGATTAGGGTATAAGGGGACGGTTAAAAATGGATAAACAAAAAGAATTACAGGTCCCGCTAAGAAAATACTTTGTATTTATGTTTTGTAGTGTGTTAGTGACGACGAGTATCATCGCCCTCATGACCGTGTTTGTGTTGAAACATTGGCTTCATGTAGAAGTGAGTTTTCAATCGTGGCTACTAATATTTAGTTTTGTCATTATCGTCGTAGGGAGCCTTGCGATGTGGTACGGTTCGGTGCATTTAACACGGCCAATTTCGGAGTTAAATGAATCGGTAAAGGCAATTTCTAGAGGAGATTTCAACCGTAAGATTCCGCGTAAACCTTATCCTAACGATACTGCAAAATATCATAACGAGTTGGACCAGCTTTCTCAGCATGTGAATCAGATGGCAGAGGACTTGAAGAGTATGGATGAACACCGCTCGGCATTTATCGCCAATCTGTCGCATGAATTGAAGACGCCGATTGCTTCCCTTGTTGGGGTAAGTGATTTGTTGGCCGATGAGAAATTAGATGAAACGACTCGTAAAGAATTGACGTCTATCTTGCAGTCGGAGAGTCTGCGATTAAGTCGCCTGTGCGATGGGATTGTGACACTCACGAAGATGGAACGCGATTTTGAACCAAAGAAAAGATCAGTCCACCTGGATGAACAAATTCGACATGCCGTGATTTTGATTACGGAGAAGTGGAAGCAAAAAGAAATCGACTTGACGTTTACGAGTCAGCCCATTCATTGTGTGACGGATCCAGATTTAAGCATGCAAGTGTGGACGAATCTGCTTGATAATGCGGTGAAGTACTCTGGAGATAGCGTGCATTTGATGATTGATATTCAAGAAGTAGATGATGCGGTTAGAGTCACGATTGCCGATAATGGAATCGGAATGAGCGAGGAAGACCAACGACATATTTTTGAGCAGTTTTATCAAGTGGAAGGTTCTCATGTGCAAGAAGGAAATGGCCTAGGCCTTGCGATTGTAAAAACGATTGTAGAACGCCTCAGAGGAACCATCACAGTAGAGAGTGAGCTCGGAAAAGGTAGTGTGTTCCAAGTAGTGCTACCAAAGTAAAAATTAGCTGTTTGTTTTAGGAAAAGTTGACAGTCTTTGGACAAACGCTATAATCATATTGAAGAATATTCATTGAGGGCAGAAAGGTTCCTGCCGCACCTCAAAGAGAGGTACCTGAGATGACGAGGTTACTGAACGTCCAATGAAAAATAGAACAAGGCAACTCTTAGTGAGTTGCCTTGTTTTTTTGTTTATTTACGATTTAACCTAAATGGAAATTTTCTCGGAATTCGGGATTGCCTTCCCATTGTTCTTTAGTGAAGTCACCAGTTAGAGTATGTTCTTCTGAAAATACTAGAACACGTTGGATAACCTCTTGAATTTGTTCGTAATGGTGAGAGGAAATAATCAGCGTTTTTCCTGCTGTTTTTAACTCTTGTAGTAATTCCGCGATGAGGCGTTGGTATTTTGGTGAGAGGCCGTTAAATGGCTCGTCAAACAATAATACGCTTGGATTCATCGTCAGCACACTAGCAATCGCTACGAGTTTCTTTTCCCCGCCAGAAAGGTGATAGGGAATGCGGTCCCTTAGGTGTTCGATTTCTAGAAGCGCTAGTGTGTCATTCACTCTCTGTTCGATTTCTTCTTCGGCTAATCCGAGTTGGCGTGGACCGAAGGCAAGTTCTTCAGCAACCGTCGTATTGAATAATTGGATATCGCTGTTTTGGAAAATCAAACCGACTTGTTGGTATAAGTGGCCGGCATTACTTGGGTCTTTTAAGAAGTCTGCATCCACCGTCCAATCATTAAAATGATATTGTCCAGAAGACAGCGGAAGTAGCCCAACCAAGATTTTAAAGAGCGTGGATTTCCCGGCTCCATTGGGTCCCATCAAAGCCACTGTTTCGCCTTTTTCGATATGAAGGTTGATGTCGTGGATTCCGATGTCTTCGCTGTAGTGATAATTTCCATTGTGAATTGTAATCATAAGCGTTCCTTTCTAGCGTAGCATGGTTGTTGCGGCAACCAGCACGATTAATTCAAGTAATAATAATCCGTCCTCTTTCTTCCAGCAGAAAGGGTTTTTGGTTTTAACGTCCATTCCGTAGCCTCGAATCGTCATGGCCTCATAGACTTCTTTAGTGTGGTTTTTCGATGATAAATACAAGAGTCCAAGAATCAATCCAAATAACCCAAGATTTACCTTTTGGCCGATGGTTCGCAGTTGAACACATTCGATTTGTTGCTGTAGGTGTTTTCCAAGGATATACGTGTATTTCATAGCGAGTTCGATTGTTTGAATCATCGTTTTTGGGAAATGCAACTGGCGAAGCGCCTCAACGAGTTGAACGCTTGTCGTTGTTGCTAAAAAGAGCGACAAGTTTAATACCAGAATTCCTGTACGACCAAGGAAGATGCCACTATTTTGGAAGCCTCTTAAAAGAATACTTGGTAAGAGGACAATCGCTGTAAAGATAAGTACGCGAGTGAGAACCTTCCACAGACGAAGGAGCGCTTCTCCTGGAAGAAAGGCGATATGGGCTAATAGGAAAATCGCCAAAATCCAAAGTTGGATAGTAGAGTGGCTGAGTGTAATCAGAATGGCTAAGCACACAAAGTAAACGAGCCGCATCCAAGACGAAGATTTCGCCTTAAATGCGGGTGTCGTTTGTTTCATTTTGCCGAGTAGACGGCGCAATGAGTTAATATTCATTTGTAAATATTGATGGCTTTTCGAAGAGGCAGCGAGTGCTTCTTCTCTTTGTAGCCAGTCAGGTAGTTTACGCATGAGATGCTTTTGCTCCATTCATTGTTCGAATCATTTTTCCTAAAATATAGAAAACTAATAGTGCAGTGATGGCTGATAAAATATAACCAACTGCGATATTTGTGCCAGGGATTGTGTAGTCACTGAAAAGGGCTTCGAATGAAAATCCATTTTCGATTCCTGCTGGGACATTAGTCATCATTTCAGCAAGCTCATCAGCTGACCATTCTCCAAAGGCTGTTCCTTCTGCTAGTAATCCTAATGGGCTTAATACAACTAAAGCGATTAAGACATAGCGGATTTTCTTTACGAAAGAAGTCGTGTTCACTGAAGTAGGTGTGTACAATTCTTGTGGGGCCACTTGTTTCACGAAACGATAAATGACATAAGTGAAGAAGACTTCAACAGCACCGGCAATCGTTAAGTGAGTTACCATCATGGCTGGAATCGTAACCGCTAATCCATAAGGGTTATACAGTGGTTCGCCTCCTTGAGTGGCAATGATTGGTTGAATTCCAAGTTCAATGGCTGTTAAGAAAGCAGCCACATTAATTCCTACGTAAGAACCAACGAGAACTCCGGCTGTTTCATGATTGTGTTTACGGAAGAAATTATAAACAGCGTATCCGACAAATGGCATAGCAATCGCCATGTTGAAGATATTGGCACCAAGTGCAAGAATTCCTCCGTCTCCAAATAGAAGTGCTTGTAAGAGGAGGGCGACGGTCAGTGCCAGACTCGCGGCATATGGCCCGATTAAGATTGAAAGTAACACGCCACCGACAGCGTGAGCAGTAGTGCCACCAGGGATTGGCACATTAAACATCATTAATAAGAAAGAAAGAGAAGCCGCAATTCCAAGCATTGGTGCTAATTCTTTATTTTCCTTTAATTGTGCTTTTACTTTCGTAATAGATAGTCCTACAACTGGCGCAGCCGCAACTGCTAAAACAGCACAAGATGCGGGACTTAAGTAATTATCTGGTATATGCATAACAAATTCTCCGTTCATATTTTTTTAAGCTGTTAACAGAATATCACAACCAAAAAAATGAGGTCGTTGCAAAATAAGTTTAACAAATGTTACTATTCGTTGCTAAGTCACTTTCTTAGAATTCCCGTAGAGAGAGTCGTATACTATAGATAGAATTGTAAAGGAGGATTTGCAAATGGAATTTATTAAAGAAGAAAAAGCGTTTAGACATTATAATGCAGCTGGAGAAATGGATGCAGAAATTACGTATATCCCAGAAGGAGAAGGTGTGATTGATGCGAACCATACATTTGTGGATCCAAGCCTACGCGGACAAGGAGTTGCACGTCAATTAGTGGACAAATTAGCAGACTTTGCAAGAGATGAAAACTTAAAGATTCATGCAACGTGTCCTTATATCGTTTCTTTATTCGAAAAAAGTACTGAATACGATGATGTAAAAATATAAAAAAAGTATTAATTCATATAAATGAATATTTAAATTCACATTTTATTCATAGATGAGCACTATAATTTAGCCATACCCAATAAAACACCTAAGGTTTACTTCTCCCAAGTAAAAAAATGAACTCCCAACATTTTTTTATTAGTAAACCCTCCTAACCTTTTCCCGCTGTTCCCAAACAGCGGGTTTTTTTGTTTTGGAAAAAGGGGTATTTATGATAGTATGGACGAAGACCAATAGAAAAGGAGACGCTCATGAATCAAAATCACTATTATACAAATCAACCGAATAGTAAGAGCCAAGAGAAACATTTTAGCTATGTTTTAAAGGGATTCACATTCCAATTTGCTAGTGATAATGGAGTGTTCTCGAAAAACACGATTGACTTTGGAAGCCAATTGCTGATTGAATCTTATGAGGTTCCAACCCATCTTGCACAAGGAAAACTTCTAGATGTCGGGTGCGGTTATGGTCCAATGGGATTGTCATTTGCCAAAGCTTATCCTGAAATGTCTGTGGAAATGGTCGACGTGAATGAACGTGCCATGGATTTAGCAAAGCGTAATGCTGAGGCCAATGGAATTCAGAACGTGACGATTCACGAAAGCAATACGTATGACAATGTCCACGCGAAGGATTATTCAGTGATTATTAGTAATCCACCGATTCGTGCCGGGAAAGAAGTCGTGCATCGCATTTTAGCAGAGGCTTACGACCACTTAGTAGAAGAAGGGCAACTCGTCATCGTGATTCAGAAAAAACAAGGGGCTCCGAGTGCGCAAAAGAAAATGCAAGAAGTTTTTGGGAATGTCGAACGCATTGCACTCGATAAAGGGTATTGGATCCTTGTGAGTACAAAAGAAAAAGGGGAATGAGAATAAATTTTTTATTTATTTGATTAATGATGACTGACTGGTTGGAAAACTACCGACCAAAGTTTTAAAGGCA
>CALJSD010000112.1 GCA_937976325.1 uncultured Carnobacterium sp. | reverse complement strand
GTCTAACTCCATAGAGTATTTTCGGTAGGAATAAATTCCTTACTCCCTCTTATTCGTTTCAATACTATTCCCGCTATTCTTTCAATAAACTGATTCTTTTTTGTAATCCTTGACTTTAGGTAGTTGGTTTATCTAAATATACATAATACTTCTTCTACGCTCGTTGAGATGGAAGGGGAGAAGACGACATTACCAAATATGGTAATTACCATATTTGGTAATGTCGGATTGAAAAGGGATGTGAACACGAATTAGATAGAGAGTATATAAAATTTTGTTTGGAAACTTTGAAAATTGTATTGAAAATTATTCGGTTTAGGAATATAATATAAGTCTAAAAACGAACAAGGAGATGTGTTATGAAAAAGAACGTTCGATATACGTTGCTCTTTCCAGGGATTGTTCTATTGTGCTTTTTCTTAGTCCTTCCGTTGCTAAGTAGCTTGATTCCAACGGTTTTCCCAGAAAGTAGTTTTTCTTTGCAACTGTATATTGATTTTTTCAAAGATTCCTATTTTATGGCGGTGTTAGGACGTACGCTTAGTATTTCCTTGATCGTTACTATTTTTTGTGCTGTTTTGGGCTTGCCTGCAGCATATGTTATTTCTGGAGTATCGAAGAAATGGAGAGGGATTCTGATTGCGTTAACGCTATTCCCACTTTTAACAAACTCTGTTATTCGAAGCTTTGCATGGATTACGATTCTTGGTAAAAACGGAGTAATCAATAATTTACTAATGATGTTTGGCGTGATTACTGAGCCAATGTCACTCTTATATACAGACTTCTCGATTATTATCGGTTCGGTTTATTTATTCTTACCAACGATGATTATGACGCTTGTAGGTGTTCTGGAAAATATTGATGATGACCTACTTGAACCGGCGGCAACGCTTGGGCTAAGTCCTTTAAAAGGCTTCTTCAAGATTATTTTGCCACTATCGCTACCAGGGATGATTGTCGGAAGTATTCTCGTGTTTACAGGGACACTTACCGCATATACAACTCCACAATTATTAGGTGGAAATAAAAAGATGATGTTAGCGACATTACTTTACCAACGCGCGACAACGCTTGGTGATTGGACAAGTGCGAGTGTGATTGCGCTTGTCATGATTGTGATTACATTTGCCGTGATGAAGGCATTGAATCTCTTAGCGAAATCGATGGATAAGCGAGGTGGAGACATTGCGTAAAAATAAATTACTAACCATGATTGCGACTGTTGTCTTCTTATTCCTATTCTTGCCACTCGTGATTATCGTAATTACTTCCTTTGGGACAGAAGCGATTATTACCTTCCCAATTAAAGGATTTACCATCGACTGGTATATTATGGCGCTTACGTCAAAAGCATTCATGTCGAGCTTGCAACTGAGCTTACTTGTAGGCGTTGTGGCCACACTCCTTGCATTAGTCATTGGGGTGCCAGCAGCGTATGTATTATCCAGAGACCAATTTAAAGGGAAGAAATTAATGAAGGATTTCTTCTTATCGCCAACAATGATTCCGGGGATTGTCGTCGGGTATTCCCTCTATCAAATGATTGTTGTGAGTTTTAAATTCCCAATTCTACCGGGATTACTTATTGGGCACTTCCTCATTAGTATCCCATATGTGATCCGTGTGGTTGGCTCTAGTATGGAACAAGTTGATGTTTCGATGGAAGAGGCTGCTTGGACGCTTGGATGCACGAAGAAGAGAGCCTTTGCGACGGTGCTCTTACCAAATATCACATCAGGAATTTTCGCGGCGTTCATGCTAGCGTTCGTGAACTCATTCAATAACGTTCCTGTTTCGATGTTCTTATCGGGTCCAGGAGTGACCATGCTTCCAACGACTTTATTAAGTTACATGGAATTCAACTACGATCCATCTGTTTCGGCATTATCTGTGATTTTAATGTTTGTAACGATGGGGATTATGATTGCGATTGAAAAAACGTTGGGCTTAGCTTCCATTTCATAAGGAGAAAGATATGTCATTTGTAAAATTAACAGATGTAAATATGATCTATGATAATAAGCATCATATTTTAAAAGATTTGAATTTATCGATTGAAAAAGGGGAATTAGTTTCCTTGCTCGGTCCGAGTGGTTGTGGGAAAACGACGACGCTTCGTATTGTAGCGGGACTCCTTAATCAAAATAGCGGAACCTTCGAATTAGACGGTGAGGATATGACAAAAGTGCCTGTCCACCATAGACAATTCGGGATGGTATTCCAAAGTTACGCATTATTCCCGCATTTAACAGTGGCTGAAAATGTAGCGTTCGGATTGAAAGTGAGAAAAGAAAGTAAAGCAGTGATTGACGAGAAAGTCTCTAAAATGCTTGAAGTGTGCGGTTTGGCTGAACTTGGCAATCGCTATCCAAAACAACTTTCAGGGGGACAAAGACAACGGGTGGCACTAGCTAGAGCGCTTGTCATTGAACCAAAACTCTTATTACTCGACGAACCGTTAAGTAATTTGGATGCCAAACTTAGACTGCAAATGCGTCTAGAAATCAAACGCATCCAGCAACAATTCAAGATTACGACTTTATTCGTGACGCACGACCAAGAGGAATGTTTCTCAATCTCGGATAAGGTAGCCGTTATGAATAATGGGATTATCGAACAATACGGGACTCCTGAAGAAATTTATCAACATCCAACCACTGAGTTTGTCGCTCGTTTTATTGGATTTGAAAACTTCATCAAAGGAACGGTGCAAGAGAATCAAACTGTTCAATTGTCGAATGGACTTGTTCTTGAAACGATGGAACATGCTAAAGAAGGCGATGTGACGGTAACGATTCGTCCAGACCATATCGAACTCTTAAACGAGGGCGATGGAGTTCTTCCAGGCGAAATTTTAGTAAGAACCTTCATCGGAAAAGCGTATCAGTATGAAGTGAAAACGGAAGTGGGCGTGCTTCTTGTGAACAACCCAGCCGTTTTAGAAGTTGGAACGAAAGTCTCTCTAGCGTTCCCTAAAGATCATGTCATTGTGTTATAAAATAAAAAATTTAAGGAGTGTACACACATGAAAAAATCAATTGCAGGTATTGCAGTAGCGTCGTTATTAGTCTTAGCAGGTTGCGGAAATAGCCAAGCAAATTTACCAAAGAATGATGCCACAACAGCAGGAGGAGATGCTTCAAAAGGCGCTTCTTCTGAATTAGTCGTTTCAACATTTGGATTAAGCCAAGATATCGTTGAGCGCGACATTATCAATCCATTTGCTGAAGCGAATGGCGTTAAAGTGACATTAGAAGTTGGGAATGCTTCAGAACGTTTAACAAAAGTTCAAAGCGGCGGAAGCAACATCGACGTTATCGAATTATCACAATCAGGTTCTACAAAAGGAACAACTGAAGGATTATTTGAAACAGTCACTGAAAAAGAAATTCCAAACCTTGCTTTATTAACAGATGGCGCTAAAGAAGTGTTCCAAAACGGCGGAGGAATTCCATTCTCTATTAACAGTATTGCGATTGTTTACGATAAAGAAAAATTAGGTCGTGAAATTAAAGATTGGAGCGACTTATGGTCAGAAGATTTGAAAGGTAAAGTGGCAATTCCTGATATCACAACAACAGGTGGTCCATTATTCTTATCTGTAGCGGCTGATAAAGGCGGTAAAGCTCTTAAAGACGATAAAGGGGCAGCAGCCTTCAAAGCACTTGAAGAATTAAAACCAAATATCGTTAAAACATATTCTAAATCAAGTGACTTAGCAAATATGTTCCAAGCAGGCGAAGTGCAAGTGGCAGTCGTTGTAGACTTTGCGATTCCTACTGTACAAAAAGCAAATAGCAATGTCGTTTCTGTTGTTCCTGAATCTGGAACTTATGCAAACTACAACACAGTGAACATCGTTAAAGATGCGAAAAACAAAGAAAATGCGTACAAATATGTTAACTTCCGTATTGGTGCTGAAAACCAAACTGTAAAAGCAAAATCATTGAGTGAAGCTCCTGTTAATAAAGATGTAAAATTAGCAGATAACGAAGTGAAAACAATGACTTATGGGGATGTTGCAAAACGTGCGAAAACAGTTGATTTCAAACTTGTAAACGAAAACCTTAAATCTTGGATTGACCAATGGAATAAAATCTTAAACCAATAGAATCTTGAATTCTATTTAAGGACAGATCAGAATAAAGAGTAGACGAAGCCGCTAGATAGTTGTTAGACTGGCGGCTTTGTTCTTCTAATGCGAGTTTTGATTGTTCTTATAATGGAATTCAATTAGAATAAAGAAGACAGGAAAGGGAGTGGCAGTAATGAGAATCGGTTATAAAAATGCATGGATTTTAACGATGGATGATGCCTTTACAGAGTACCGAAGTGGGTACTTAGTGATTGAGGAGCATTCAATTGTTGAAGTTGGTGCGATGGATCAATTTGAGGAGAGTAAGGCAGAGGAGTGGATAGATGCGCATGGTGGAATCCTGCTTCCTGGATTCGTGAACGCTCATACGCATTGCGGGATGATTCCGTTTCGTTCATTAGGAGACGATTGCCCAGACCGCCTCAGACGCTTCCTATTTCCATTAGAACAAGAAGTGGTCGATGAACCGTTAATCGCTAAGAGCACGGCCTATGCGATTGCAGAGATGCAGTTGGCAGGGGTGACTGCGATGTGTGATATGTATTATTTTGAAGACGCCGTTGCTACAGTCGCAAAAGACATGAAGATGCGCTCTCTTGTAGGCGAAACGATTATCGATATGAAGACTCCTGATAGTAAAAATACAGACGAAGCTTTAGCGTATACCCAAACGTTTGTTGATAAATGGAAAGGGGACGAACTCGTACATCCATTAATTGCCCCTCATGCTCCGAATACAAATACCGAAGAAGTGATGAGAGCGATTCTAGCCTTTGCTAAAGAAAACCAAGTTCCTATTACGCTCCATGTTTCTGAGATGACGTACGAGATGGATTATTTCCGTAAAACCTATAACCAAACACCAATCGAATTTTTAGAGTCACTTGGATTTTTCGAAGTGCCGGTTATCCTAGCGCATGGAATCCTGATGACGGAATCCGATGTCGAAATTCTAGCCAAGTATCCAAAAGTCAGCGTGGTTCATTGTATTGGTGCCAATACGAAGTCTGCCAAAGGAGTCGCACCGATTCGTAGTTTACTAGATCATGGGGTAACGGTTGGATTAGGAACGGACGGCCCAAGTAGCGGCAATACGCTAGATTTATTTACACAAATGCGAATGGTAGCTAATTTCCATAAAACGCATCTGAAGGATCGTAGCGCATTCCCTGCAAAAGAAATCGTGGCTTTGGCGACAAGAGGCGGGGCAAAAGCACTAGGACTCGATGAGGAAGTTGGCACGCTTGAAGCAGGCAAAAAAGCGGATATTGTGCTTGTTGAAACCTCTTCTGTGAATATGTTCCCTGTGCATGATGGGTATGCAGCCTTGGTGTATTCTGCCAATGCCTCTAATGTCCAAGATGTGTGGATTAATGGGGAAAGAGTTGTGGAAGGCAAGAAGCTAGTGAATGTATCGTTAGAAGGGCTACAAAGTGCGTTGAAAGAGGGAATGGGGGCCTTTGAAAATCGCGCGGTAGAACTATCTGACCAATTATCATTCGGTTAAGAAACTCAAGGATTACTTCAAAGAATCAGTTTTATATTGAAAGAGTAATAGTGGGGCACCGGCTCGAGCCGATGTCTCTCGCCTTTGAATCCTCAAAGAGGGAGTAGGGAATAAATTCCTTACTCCCTCTTATTCGTT
>CALJSD010000111.1 GCA_937976325.1 uncultured Carnobacterium sp. | reverse complement strand
TTTCTATGTTGTTCACGTTACTGCTACTATAAGAAATCCTCGGCTTTTTAGGAATCCCTTTGGAATCTTTTCTTCGCTTTTTATAAAGGGAAAATTGTGCTTTCTTCACTTTTCTTAGAACACAAAAAAGACTAGGTTTTCACCTAGTCTTAGCTGTATGTCATTAGTCGCGGTCAACCCACTTGCGGCCATCACGTTCGATTAAATCATAACCTGATTGTGGTCCTTTGCTTCCTGCAGCATAGTTTGGAAACTCAGCTGCAATTTCGCTATCCCATGTTTGGCGAATACTATCAACGTATTTCCAAGAAGCGGCTACTTCTTCCCAATGCGTGAAGTTCGTCATGTCACCTTCGATACAGTCGAGAATTAAGCGCTCATATGCTTCTGGACTGCTCATCGCGAAGTTCTCGTCGAAGATTTTCTCCAAGTGACTTGTTTGAAGCGCGATGGTATTTCCAACGGCTTTCGAATTAATCACGAAGCAGAATCCTTCACGTGGTGTGATGTGAATTGAAATACGGTTTGATGGACAACCATCGATTCCGCAGAATAATGGTGAATTTGCTTCTTTAAAGACAACATCAATAATCGTTTCTTTAGACTTCAAGCTCTTACCTGTACGAACATAGAAAGGTACACCTTCCCAACGTTCATTATCGATAAATACTTTACCAGCAACATATGTTTCCATATTGGAATCGTCTGCGACATTGGCATCTTCACGGTAACCAGGTTTTAACCCGTCTACAGAAGGTCCATATTGTCCACGTACAAAGTTTTCGTTCACTTCTTCGGCTGTTGTATAAGTGTGAAGTTGTTCCAACACCTTAATCTTATTTTTACGAACATCTCCAAAT
This sequence comes from uncultured Carnobacterium sp., assembly GCA_937976325.1. GTDB lineage: Bacteria > Bacillota > Bacilli > Lactobacillales > Aerococcaceae > Granulicatella. The sequence goes on along the minus strand of CALJSD010000111.1, from coordinate 3,715 downwards.
GATACTGGAGGTTCCATCGCTACTAGAGCGAGGATTTGCAGGATGTGGTTTTGAACCATATCACGTAAGGCACCACTTGTATCGTAGTAACCACCACGTTCTTCAACGCTTACTTGTTCTAAGAGTGAAATTTGAATATGGTCGATATTCTCTTTGTTCCATAATGCTTCGAATACTCGGTTCGCAAAACGGACCGCAGAAATGTTTTGAATCATTTCTTTCCCTAAGTAGTGGTCGATACGATAGATTTGTTTTTCCTCGAATGATTGACGAAGTTGATTGTTTAATTCTTCTGCAGAAGCGTAATCTTTCCCGAATGGTTTCTCGATGATAAGTCGGTTATAGCCATTCTCAGTGATTAAACCTTCTGCTTTTAAATGCTCTGTAATCGTTCCAAAGAAAGTTGGTGCCATCGCTAAGTAGAAGACACGATTGCCTTCGATTTGATACTTGGCATCTAATTCTTCTGAAAGTTCTTTTAATACGACATAATGATGTGTGTCAGTAACGTTATGAGGTTGATAATAGAAATGAGAAAGAAACTGATTTAATTCTTCTTCTGACTTCACTAATGACTGAACAGATTGTTTTACAACATCTCTGAAATACTCGTTAGTCCACTCTCTACGTGCTGTCCCAATCACTGCGAAATGATTTTTGATAAATCCTTTTTGGAATAGACGGAATAACGCTGGATATAGCTTACGATGAGCTAAATCGCCTGTTGCTCCAAACAGTGTAATGAGTACATTTTGTTCGCGCATGAGTTGTCCTCCTTGAATAAAATATGCAAGCAAGTCGCCTGCAATGAATAAAATACTACCTTTCTAGTGTAAGTTATACGAGTAGAAATGTAAACTATAAAACGCTCCCTTTCCAAAGAAAAGGAGCGTCGTTTTTTTATCCAATATCATTTGCATCTGTAATTTCAGATGTCTTATCTGTATTGATTGGAATCGTTTTTTGTTCTGTTGTAGGCTCAGCCGTTGTTGGTTCAACGGTAGTTTCCTGTGTTGTCTGTTCTTTGGTTGTTTCCTCAACAGCTGTAGTTGTTTCTGTTGTAGAAGTAGTAGTTGTTGTTGTAGTTGTTACACCATTTGGTAACCATCTACCTTCACCGTCGACTTTATAGCCATCAGGAGTTGTTCCATTGCGAAGCATTGCACCACTTGCTTTGAAGTAATACCATTCGCCTTTGTCTTGAATCCAACCGACTTGCATTTCACCAGCTTTGTTAAAGTAATAGTTATCTCCAGAAACTTCATGCATTCCTGTAACCATTTTTCCAGTCTCATAGTCAAAGAAGAACCATTTACCAGTGTACTTGAACCAGCCTATTTCCATTGCGCCAGAATCTTTATAATGATACCAGTCTGACCCTTCAGAAACCCATCCAGTCTCCATAGCACCATATTGATTGAAGCTATATTTAACTCCATCAACTTCCTGTCTACCAGTAACCATAGTACCATCTTTATAATCTAAGTAGTACCATTTGCCAGCATCTTTAATCCAGCCTTTTTTCATTTCACCACTTGCAGCGTAATAGTACCATTTACCTTCTGTTTGTTTCCAACCAGTTTCCATAGCACCACTATCCTTGAAGCTATATTTTTGGCCATCGATTTCTTTAACGCCTGTCACCATTACGCCATCTTTTGGATCTAGGTAGTACCATTTACCTGCATCTTTAAGCCAACCACGTTCCATTTCACCGCTTGCTGCGTAATAATACCATTTGCCATCTGTTTGCTTCCAGCCTGTCGCCATGGCCCCACTATCTTTAAAGCTATATTTTTGGCCATCGATTTCTTTAACGCCTGTTACCATTACGCCATCTTTTGGTTCGAAATAGTACCATTCATTATTATATTTTAGCCAGCCTTTTTTGAGCTCTCCACTAGTTGTGTAATAGTACCATTTACCGTCTGAAGTTTCCCAACCAGTCGCCATAACACCACCGTCGTTGAAGCGATATTCGATGCCATCGATTCTCTTCACACCAGTGGCCATTTCTCCAGTTTTTTGATCGAGATAGTACCATTTACCTGCATCTTTAAGCCAACCACGTTTCATTTCTCCTGAAGCGCTAAAGTAATACCATTTTTTATGGGCGTATTGCCAGTATGTTCCCATTTCCCCAATTTCATTGAAATAGTACATTTTTCCATCGATTTCTTTGAAACCAATGGTCATATTCTTATTTTCATCGAGGTAGTACCATTTATTTCCGATTTTGTTCCAAGATAATGCTTTGCCTTCAATAGAAAGGGCACCAGTACTATCAAAGTATAGATTTACTCCGTTCACAACTCTCGAACCAGTTTGCATGATTCCGTTATCGTCAAAGTAATATGTCTTTCCATTAATGATGGCTAACTCAGATTGCATGCGATATCCTCTATCATCCACGTAGTACCAATGGTTATCCATTTGGAGCCATTCGGACATTTTCAATTTACCATCTTTATCAACAAATAAAAATCTTGGATTCCAATCACTATCAAAATCTTTTAGCCATTTATTTTGTTGCAAGTGACCTTTTCCATTGAAGAAATATTTACTTCCATCAATCAAATGCCAGCCTGTTGCCATTTGACCATCACCAAAATAATATTTCTTAAATCCATCTTCTGTAGTCCAACGTGCATTTGTACTTTGAATATCTGGAAACTGTTGCGAAATATTATTTATGCCATCTTTTGTGATATCAAATACCGTCGCATCTTTTCGATCACTTGATGCATGAATGAGTTGAACATTCATTTGTTTCAATTTATCTCTTGTTGCTGGCACATTAATATCTAAACCTGTTGTTTGTACAACAATAGATGGTTTAAGATTATTAAGGAAGTTAATGCTATTAGAAACCGTTCCATCAAGGTGATGATTCCATTTCATTAAATCGACTTTCCCGATTTGTGGTCCTAAACGATCTTCAGCCCCATATACATTATCTAAGTCTCCACCTAAATAAATTTTCTTACCATTGACTGTAATAACCGCCACAATGGAATTTGGATTATCGTCATAAACTTTCTTCAATTTACCATCTGGGCCATACTCATTCTTGTAGTTATACAGTTGAATATCCATATCGCCCAATTTGAAATGGCTATCCTTGTCAGAAATGTCTTGAACGACATTAACCCCGTATTTTCTAGCTGCATTTAATGCGTTATTATAATTGAAAAGATTATCCCATAATCCACTTTGAGATGTGATACGATCATCTGAATATCGTTTTAAATAGAACTTATCAACTTTATATCTTTGTAAAACCTCATCCGCTCCACCAATATGATCACTATGGACATGAGTTCCTAACATAAAATCTAACTTTGGAACCCCTACATGATCCAAATGACGGAAGAGTCGATCTTCAATTGCGTAAAAATTCGAAGTTGTTGTACCAGCACGCAATGGATACAGTGGATCACTTCCATCTGGAAAATCGTAGTCTTCCCCCATATCAATTAGTGCATAATGCCCATTACTTTCCAGTAAGATGGCGTCCGTACCTGGACTCCCTTTTGTATTAATAAAATGAATTCTGTTCACACCAGATTGTGGAACAGTTTCTGCTTCTACTTTTGCACCGACACCTAGAGCTATGAATGCTCCTAAGGCTACTGCGGTTTTAACTTTTTTCATTGTAAAGCCCCCAAAAATCTTGTTAAAGAATACACTTCTTAATTATACAGAAAAAATAAAA
>CALJSD010000110.1 GCA_937976325.1 uncultured Carnobacterium sp. | reverse complement strand
GATATCGATTCCGAGTGCGAAGGCTGTTAGTACCCAATCGTTAAAGAGTAGTGATAATAAAACTCCTAAGGTGATGGTTACCATCGCAGTTAAACTAACCATACGAGTGATGGCTAACAATACTAGGAAAATGATTAATCCATATAGTAATAATAGTGGTTGATAGGCTAAAATCATTCCAGCAAAAGTTGCTACGGCTTTACCACCTTTGAATGAAGCAAAGAGTGGGAAAGTGTGACCAATCACAGCAAAAGATGCAATCCAAAGCGGTGAAATACTTGGTTGTTTGAAGATAGTCATTGCAAGAATTGTTGCTAGAAATCCTTTGAAAACGTCACAAAATAATACGATAGATCCTGCTTTAGCACCAAGAACACGGAAAGCATTTGTTGATCCTAAATTTCCGCTACCATATTCGCGGATATCTTTTTGAAAGAAAGTTTGTCCAATCCATAATCCAGATGGAATAGACCCAAGTAAGTATGCTACAAGAGCACCTATAATAAAAGTAAATGACATAAGTCTATTTCTCCTTAAAACAGTCTAGTGACAGTTTAACATAAAAGGTACTGTCTATACAACGGATGAGAAAGGTTAATTTAGCGCCATTTCTAAGGAGAAATCTTGCGAAAATCGCGAAAAACAAGTATTATAGATAAGATGACAAAAAAAGGAGCGTATTAAATGAGCAAAGTAACGAATCAATATAATGATGATGCGATTCAGGTTTTAGAAGGCCTTGAAGCTGTTCGTAAACGTCCAGGGATGTATATTGGGTCGACTGACCACCGTGGACTTCATCATTTAGCTTACGAGATTGTGGATAACGCAGTCGATGAAGCTTTATCAGGTTATGCAACAAAAATTGAAGTTACAATTCATAAAGACCAATCGCTTACCGTAAAAGATAATGGTCGTGGAATGCCTACTGGGAAACACGCTTCTGGAATTCCAACGATTCAAGTTATTTTTACGGTACTGCATGCCGGTGGTAAATTCGGTCAAGGTGGATATAAGACGTCAGGTGGTCTTCACGGTGTGGGGGCGTCTGTTGTTAACGCGTTGTCAGATTGGTTAACAGTAGAAGTGTTACGTGACGGTACTTTATACAAACAATCGTTCAAAAACGGTGGTGAACCTGTCGGAACGGTTAAGAAAGAAAAAACTAGCCGACGCGGTTCTGGAACTTCAGTTACTTTCTTACCAAGTGATAAGACTTTCTCTACGACGAACTGGTCGTATGAAACATTAGCAGAACGTTTAAGAGAATCTGCATTCTTATTAAAAGGTCTTACAATTGTATTAACTGATGAACGTACAGGTGAATCTGAAACTTTCCATTATGAAGAAGGAATTCGTGATTTCATTCAATACTTAAATGAAGAAAAAGATACGTTATCACCTGTTGTAGACTTCGACAGCACAGTTGATGGTGTAGAAACAGAATTTGCATTCCAATATAACGATGGCTATTCAGAAACGATTTTATCTTTCGTTAACAACGTTCGTACAAAAGACGGTGGTACTCATGAAGTGGGAATGAAGAGTGCCTTAACGAAAGCATTTAATGAATATGCACGTAAAGTTGGTCTTTTAAAAGATAAAGATAAAAACCTTGAAGGTAGTGATGTTCGTGAAGGATTAACAGCGATTATTTCGCTTCGTATTCCTGAAGAAATCCTTCAATTTGAAGGACAAACAAAAGATAAATTAGGAACACCTGCTGCACGTGGGATTGTGGATAATACGATTTCTGAGCAATTAGGATTCTTCTTAACGGAGAATGGTGAAATTGCGCAAGAATTAATTCGTAAAGCCATTAAAGCACGTGAAGCGCGTGAGGCGAGTCGTAAGGCCCGTGAAGAAAGCCGTAATGGTAAGAAGGGCAAGAAGAAGGAAACACTTCTTTCTGGTAAATTAACGCCTGCTCAAAGTAAGAACCCTAAGAAGAATGAACTTTACTTAGTAGAGGGGGACTCTGCTGGTGGTTCTGCTAAACAAGGTCGTGACCGTAAGTTCCAAGCGATTCTTCCATTACGTGGTAAAGTAATCAATACAGAAAAAGCATCGATTTCAGACATTTTGAAGAACGAAGAAATAAATACGATTATTTATACAATTGGTGCCGGTGTTGGTAGTGACTTCAAGATTGAAGATTGTAACTATGACAAGATTGTTATTATGACCGATGCGGATACCGATGGAGCTCACATTCAAGTCTTGCTGTTAACATTCTTCTATCGTTATATGAAACCATTGATTGAAGCAGGAAAAGTATATCTTGCATTACCACCTTTATATAAAATTTCTAAAGGAACTGGTAAAAAACAAGTGATTGAGTATGCGTGGACAGAAAAAGAACTTGAAGAGAAGACTAAACTAGTCGGAAAAGGCTACTTATTACAACGTTATAAAGGTCTTGGGGAAATGAACGCTGACCAATTATGGGATACGACTATGAACCCAGATACAAGAACGTTAATTCGTGTGGTTATCGATGATAAAGCACAAGCAGAACGTCGTGTAAGCACATTGATGGGGAACAAAGTTGAACCTCGTCGTAAATGGATTGAGCGCCATGTTGAGTTTGGTCTAGAAGAAGATAAGAGTATTTTAGAATCAGACGTCAATGCAATTAGTACTACGGCTAGTGCGAAAAAAGAGGAAAAGAAACCATCTGTTAAGAATAAAGAAGCAACAATTGATCATGTAGAACAATTGTCGTTACTAGGAGAGGAGGAATAGTATGAGTCAAATTCAAGATATTCAAGAATTGAATCTGGAAGATGTAATGGGTGACCGATTTGGACGTTATTCTAAATACATTATCCAAGACCGTGCTCTTCCTGATATCCGTGATGGTTTGAAACCTGTTCAACGTCGTATTTTATATGCGATGTCTATCGATGGAAACACAAGCGATAAACAATTCCGTAAATCAGCTAAGACTGTCGGTAACGTAATCGGTAATTTCCACCCACACGGAGATTCTTCAGTTTATGAAGCAATGGTTCGTATGAGTCAAGATTGGAAGCTTCGTGATGTGCTAATTGAAATGCACGGGAATAACGGTAGTATGGACGGAGACCCAGCTGCTGCGATGCGTTATACGGAAGCTCGTCTTTCTAAAATTTCAGAAGAATTACTGAGAGACCTAGATAAGCAAACCGTTGAATTTGTTTTAAACTTCGATGATACAGAAGAAGAACCAACTGTCCTTCCTGCACGTTATCCAAACCTTCTTGTTAATGGATGAAGTCGATACCATCAATGTCTTTGTTATAGCCCGCCACCAAGGCTTGTTCAGCAGGGGATTTGCCGGGTTTCAGTTTCAGCGCAGTAACGATCGAGGTGAGGATGGCCTTGTGACCGGGTTGCACAGTGGAATAATTGAGCCGGCCGGGAACGTAAAACCTGGTGCAGGTGTCCGGCACCATGGAGCACATTTGGTCTTTGGCCTTGGCGGATTCAATGGGGGTCATGCCCACCGCGACGGCGGCAATGTTTCGCCCGAGGGGTGATTCGGTGCTGATGCGGGTGGCGAGTTTGGCCGCGGGGATGACCGGTCCGTGAACATAGCTGAAAATCACCACGGGTTTGTCGTCGACAGGCACCGGATGGTCAGCGTCGAATGCTTGTGCGGATATGTCTTGCATGGTGAGGAGTTCGGCAAGTTTTTCCGCATATTCTTTCGATGAGGAGTAGATGGATTGGTACCGAATATGGGCGTCCATAACTGTCCTTACTACGGTTGGGGATTATTTTCCGAATCGGCGGGAACGCTTGGAGTATT
>CALJSD010000109.1 GCA_937976325.1 uncultured Carnobacterium sp. | reverse complement strand
TGCAACAAATACAGGAATGTGTTTTGAAATAGAAACAGAATAAAAGCTGTATGGAAGGAATGTTGTTTATTGAATTAATGAAAAAGCTGGATTATCTCTTTTAGGAGATAATCCAGCTTTTTTGTAATAGAACATTAATGTTAAAAATAAGTAAATTAGAAAATTATTTCACAAAAACGCTTACATTTAAAGCGTTTTCGTGTATAATTAAAGTATCAATAAAAAGATAGGAAGGTTGATATTATGGCAACAATTGATCGTTTCGCTACAGACACTATACGCAAGAGCAATCCGCATCTTTCGCAATTGAAGGCAACTATTGAACCAGCTTTTTATTCGAACAATGCGACTGAAATTCCGACTCTGGCAGAGGCGTATGAATTAGCGTCACATGCACCTAATACAACAGTGTTAGATGCGTTCGTTGCAAACGCAAAGGATTTAGGGTTACCGGAAGATGCACATATTCTTACGGTTGTTGATGGGAGCGTTGTAGGACGTACTGCAAAAGCTCGTCGAATTTTGGGTAATAATCCAGCAGAAGATGCAAAGATTATTCCAATCATTCGTGAAGAGATTTATAACAGTTCGTTCAAACCGTTTATTAAGGGTACAGCCGTTGTAGGTCTTGATGAAGACTTTATGGTGAAGGCGCATATCACAATGCCTAAAGAACACATTAACAATTTGTACTCATGGTTATTGAACTTCCAAATTTTCAATGACCAATATAAGAGACGTTATGATGCGTCTAAACAATATGACGAAAATGATATTTTCATTTTCTTCGACCCAACTTGGAGACATCCTGATTACCCAGATGGATTAGCATTCTTTGATACAAAACATAACTGTGCTGCAATTTTAGGAATGAGTTATTTTGGGGAAATCAAAAAAGGAACGTTAACATTAGCATGGGCAACTGCCGCTCGTAACAACTACGTTTCTTGCCACGGTGGTTTGAAGATTTTCCGTAAAGAAGGCGATTCTTACGTTGCAAGCTTCTTCGGATTATCTGGATCAGGTAAGTCTACATTAACACACGCTAAACATGACGATAAATACGACATTGAAGTATTACACGACGATGCATTTGTGATTTCGGTAGAAGATGGTTCATCTGTAGCTTTGGAACCTTCTTACTTCGACAAAACAAATGACTATCCAGCAGGTCACAGAGAACAAGATTACTTCGTAACGGTTCAAAACTGTGGTGTGACTCTGGATGAAAACGGCCGTAAAGTTTTAGTAACTGAAGATATTCGTAACGGTAACGGACGTACTATTAAATCTCGTTATTCAACACCAAACCGTGTTGATAAGATTCAAGAACCAATTCAATCTATTTTCTGGATCATGAAAGATGATGCACTACCACCATTAGTGAAAATCACAGATCCACGTTTAGCATCTATTTTAGGATGTACATTAATGACAAAACGTTCTACTGCTGAAAATACAGGGGCTGGGGCAAACTTAGATGCGCTCGTTATCGAACCATACGCAAACCCATTCCGTGTATATCCATTAGTAGAAGACTACGAAAAATTCAAAGCATTATTTGATAAAGGTGTAGACTGCTACATCATCAATACAGGAGATTTCTTAGGTAAGAAAGTTACAAAAGAAGTTTCACTTGGCGTCATCGAAACAGTTGTTGATGGCAAAGCAAACTTTGAATTATTCGGTGGTCTTCCAGGAATGGAATACTTACCAGTTGAAGGTTACGAAGTGCCTGACATGAATGGCGAATACGCTGAATTAATTCGTGATCGTATGCAATTCCGTTTGGATTACTTGAAAGCATTTAACGATGCAAATCCAGAACATCAAATTCCTCAAGATGCCCTTGAAAGCATCAAGACAATCGAACGCTTTATCGACGTATTATAGTGAAAGGAGTGTTCGGTGATGACTCGAAAAATAGGAATTACAGATACAATCTTACGGGATGCCCATCAATCTTTGATGGCAACACGTATGCGAATTGAAGATATGCTCCCTGTTTTAGATCAATTAGACGAAGCAGGATTTGCCTCTTTGGAATGTTGGGGTGGAGCAACGTTTGATGCCTGTATTCGTTTCTTAGACGAAGATCCATGGGACAGACTTCGCACCTTGAAAAAACATTTAAAGAAGACACCGTTACAAATGTTGTTACGCGGTCAAAATATTTTAGGATATCGTCACTATGCCGATGATGTTGTCGAAAAATTTGTCGAAAAATCAGCAGAAAACGGGATTGATATTTTCAGAATTTTCGATGCGTTAAATGACGTTCGTAACTTGGAAGCTTCACTAAATGCTGTGAAGAAGACAGGTAAAGAAGCACAAATGACAATTTGCTATACGATTAGTGATGCGCATACGATTGAATACTACAAAGAACTAGCAGCAAAAATGCAAGAAATGGGTGCCGATTCTATCTGTGTGAAAGATATGGCTGGGATTTTAACACC
>CALJSD010000108.1 GCA_937976325.1 uncultured Carnobacterium sp. | reverse complement strand
AAAAATTAACCTATTAGAATATGGTTTTAACTAAAAAATAGGAAATAATTCATGGTTTATGATAAAATACTAATTGATAATAAAGAAAAACAAGTAGTATAGTGATAGGAGAAGTGAATGGAAAGGTTGTTTGAGATAACGAGTTATGCATCGTTTATTGTATACCATATAGAAGCGATGGATAAGATAAAAATCCCAAAAGCTATGATAAAAGAATATATTAACCTACAAAAAACGGTAGGGAGTTTCCCAGAAGAGTTGAATTATGTGACTAGTTTTTATGATGCGAAAACAGGTAGTAGTGGAACATTGTTTGAAAATACTAATGAAGGAAATTATATTTTATCTTATACGGGAACAAATTTTTATTTTGATAGACAGAAGGATATGTATGCTGATGTAGTAGGTATTTGCTTGGGACAAGCGGAACATATGACACCGTGTTATAGATTTTATACACGTATGAAGAAAAAATATGGTAATGATATTATTTTAACAGGTCACTCACTGGGAGGAAGTATCGCACAACGTGTTGCGATTGAGTATGATGTACAGAAAAGTGTTGTGTTTAATGCAGCTCCGATATATTTAATCGGAGGTATAGATATTTTTATGGATAAGGAAAAAGACGGTGAATTGTATGCTGCGCGTATGAAAAAATATCTTAGAAATGTAAAGAGAACGGCTATTAAAAAAGCAACATTTACAGGGGATGTGAAGAGAGTTGTTTCTGAGTATGATATATTCACAAGAATTTCCGAACTGTTGTCGATTGGTTACTATGTAGGAGATGAAATTATTGTAAAAGAAGCTGGAATACATGGTATAAAAAGTTTCTTGGACATATACCAAAAATCTTTTGGTAGCTCATTTGAGAAAAAAGATAGTGATGATCTTTTATCGTTAGAATATAAAGATTTTAGCCTAGCTGAGGTAGGTATTCTTAGTAATTTTTCAGAAGAGCGCATAGAAGGATTAGAGAATCAGCTGAATGCACTTTTAGTGAGTCGTACTGTGATAGATAACTTGAATAAAAATCCTTATAATGTTAATTTTGAGTTTTTTATCAAAGCTATATTAGACAATATTGCGAAGAAAAAAGAAGAACTGTAATAGATTCCTTGTCTGACGTTTTTGTCAGGCGAGGAGTTTTTATTGTAAGATTGTTGCCTAAATCTATATTTTTTATTTTAGCTTTAAAACTCATCGCATTAGAAAACATTAATATAACACCTCCGTATATGCTTGTAATTTATCCAAAACTTTAAATAACTGAGCGTAATAAAATAACTTAGATACATTAACTTGATTACTTTGAAAATATTTTTTAAATGCTGGAGCAATAATTTGTATATCTACCTGATGAACTGCTCTCAAACACTCTACCAAAATACGTTCTCGTTCATAAACTTTAATAGATTGCCCAGAAATACGTTCTATTGCCGTAATTCCTTCATCAAAGTTTGATCGTAATATGATGGGTCGTACTCCAGCTTCTTTAATATTTTTAGTATTTGTCCCAAAGGGAAAACTCATCGCTATTTCAAAAGGAATCGTTAAAGATAAACCATGTAAAAAAAGTGCTGATTCTAAAGAAAATACTCCTTTAGGGAATCGATATTGGAGGATAAAAAATTCATCTAAATAGATATCAGGTAATCGATACAAACCCTTTTCTTCTATCTCTATTATTCCTTCTTTAACCATTTTTAATACAGTTTTGTAAGATAATTCTTTTGCTACAATTTGTTTATAGGTTAAGAATCCATTCTGACTAAAAGCTTGCATTATATTATTTACTTTTTCTACCATATAAACCCCTCTCTAGAAACTAAAAGCTAACATTTCGAATAAATGTTAGCATATTATTCCCATTAAAGCAATTAAAAATAATTCACATAAACCTTCCCAAACTTTACACTCATAAGTGCTTCAGCTATAATAAACTACAAAGATTGAGTCAATTTCTTATAGGAGGAAAATTATGGAATGGTATGATTATATGATAAATGCATCCAAACAGTCACGTTTTAATGCGAGTCACTGGTTTCGATATTTACGCAAAGTTATTTTTGAAGACCATTCTTATTTAACAGACGAAGATGTCGAGAAATTATTAAACTCCGAAGAACTTACTCATTTTCAAAAAGTGAGTTTAAAATATGCTATACAAAAACATAGCCCTACTCATGAATATGTTATTTCATTAAATAAACCCGCTAAATTAACGAATATTCAAAAATTAATGGAGAAATACAAACATGGATAAAATGAAACCTGTCTTTGAAGCCTTAAACCAAGAATTATCTCAAAAAAATCTTTCTTTAACGATTATTTGTGTTGGTGGTTATGTGTTAGAATATCATGGCTTGCGAGCTACTCAAGATGTAGATGCTTTTTATGAAGAAAATCATCATGTCAACAAGATAATTGCTCGTGTTGGTCAAAAGTTTAACCTAAATACTCAGGAAGAACTATGGCTCAACAATAATGTAGCAAATATGAATCAACAACCTCCATTAGATTTATGTAATACCTTGTACTCCTTTTCTCACTTAACCGTACTAATTGCTCCAATTGAATATGTATTAGGAATGAAAATGGTGAGCGCTAGAGAGCAAGACTTAAAAGATATTGGGATGATTATTAAATTTAAAAACTTCCGTTCCCCTTTCGATACCTTTGATACCTTGAAAAAAATGGGCTTTTCTATCATTGATTTTTCAATTCTATTAGAAGGATTTAGCTACGCATACGGCATTGACTGGTTAGAGGAATTTTTCAAAGAAAACCAAGAACAACTTCAAAAATATTATTAATCACCCTAAAGACAATTTCTCGTTTAGAAGTTGTCTTTTTTGCATGTAAAAAATCCTGTCGGTGATTTCTCACCAACAGGATTTGTCGAACAACCATTAAATTAGTCTTCTAATGGACGAGAGAAGTTTGCAATTTCACGTTGAACACGTTCTAAGTATGCTTCAATTGTCATTGTAACAGTTTCTTTTGAACCATATCGACGAACAGTAACTGTTCCTTCTTCTACTTCTTTATCCCCAATTACTAATTGATAAGGGATTTTTTGTGTTTGAGAAGCACGAATCTTGTAACCCATTTTTTCATTACGGTCATCAAGTTCTACACGCATTCCTAGGCGAGCCATTTTTTCTTTCAACTCACGTGCAGCATCATAATGATGTTCCACACTTACAGGAATGATTGTTGCTTGAACTGGAGCTAACCAAGTTGGGAATGCTCCTTTGTATTCTTCGATTAAGTAAGCTACGAAACGTTCTGCAGTAGATACAACCCCACGGTGGATAACTACTGGACGGTGAGTGTTATCTCCATCTTCACCAACGTATGTTAAGTCGAAGCGTTCTGGTAATAAGAAGTCTAATTGGATTGTAGACATTGTTTCTTCTAATCCCATTGCAGTACGGAATTGAATATCTAATTTAGGACCGTAGAATGCTGCTTCACCAATAGCTTCGAAGTATTCTAATCCCATTTCATCCATTGCTTCTTTTAACATTGATTCTGCTTTGTTCCACATTTCATCGTCATCGAAATATTTATGTTTATCTTCAGGATCACGATAGCTTAAACGGAAGCGGTAATCTTTTACGTTGAAGTCGCTATATACTTCGCGGATTAAGTCTAAGATACGTTTGAATTCGTCTTTAATTTGGTCTGGACGAACGAATGTATGTCCATCGTTAAGAGTCATTTCACGTACACGTTGTAAACCAGATAACGCACCTGATTTTTCATAACGGTGCATCATTCCTAATTCAGCAATACGAATTGGTAATTCACGGTAGCTGTGGATGTGGTTTTTATAAACCATCATGTGGTGAGGACAGTTCATTGGACGTAATACAAGCATTTCGCCATCGCCCATGTCCATTGGTGGGAACATATCTTCTTGATAGTGAGCCCAGTGACCTGAAGTTTTGTAAAGACCTACATCAGCCATAACTGGAGTGTACACGTGTTGGTATCCAAGACTGATTTCTTTATCCACGATGTAACGTTCAATTGTACGACGGATTGTAGCACCTTTTGGTAACCAGAATGGTAATCCTGACCCAACTTCTTGGCTAATCATGAATAAGTCTAATTCTTTTCCTAATTTACGGTGGTCACGTTCTTTAGCTTCTTCACGCATCTTCAAGAATTCTTTTAAGTCTGCTTTATCGAAGAATGCTGTACCGTAAACACGTTGCATCATCTTGTTGTTAGAGTCACCTCTCCAGTAAGCTCCTGCAAGTGATAATAATTTGAAGACTTGAATACGTCCTGTTGAAGGAACGTGGATACCACGACATAAGTCTACGAAGTCTTCTTGTTGGTATACAGTGATTGTTTCATCTTCTGGTAAACCGTTAATTAATTCTACTTTATAAGGGTCGTTTGCGAAGATTTCTAAAGCTTCTTGACGGCTTACTTCACGACGAACGATTGGGTAGTTTTCTTTAACGATTTTCATCATTTCTGCTTCCACTTCTGGAAGAGCATCTTCTGTTAATTGATTTGGCATATCAGTATCGTAGTAGAATCCTGTTTCGATTGCAGGTCCAACTCCGAAGTGAATTCCTGGGTATAAACGAGTTAACGCATGTGCTAATAAGTGTGCTGCTGAGTGACGTAAGATTCCTAAAGCATCTTTGTGATCTGGTGTAACGATTTCGATAGAAGCATCTTCTTCGATTGGACGATCGAAGTCTACTAATTCTCCGTTCACTTTACCTGCTAATGCTTTTTTCGCTAAGCTTTTGCTAATGCTTTCTGCAACTTCTTTTACTGTAATTCCTTTTGGAAACTCCTTAACGGCACCATCTGGAAAAGTAATTTTAATCATTGACATTTTCTTCCTTCTTTCTTTTTGAAATTTCTGAAATAAACAAAAAATCCCATAGTCTGCTCCTGCAAACTATGGGACGTCATATTCTACGTGGTTCCACCCAAATTTGTTCATCAAAAAAGATGAACCTCAACGGAATAACGCTCCGATGCGCCTTGCTCTACTGAATTCAAGCAAAGATTCAAAAGTGGTAAAACTATTCCGGATGAAGTGTTGCACCAACCCACTTCTCGCTGAAATGTAACCAAGAGATAGTTTCTTGTCTTTTTCATCATTTTCAAAATATTTAGTTCATTAGTATTTAACCACTAATCTTTCATATTTTCAAGCATTTTCATCTATGATGGATTTCTGTGATTTTGTCCGTCGACAAAATACTCTTTAGCTAAGAAACGAATACGTTCAATCAGACGTTTTGCTTTAAGAAGTTCTTGATCTCCTTTATTTGAATGAGCAAAATGCGCTTCTAACTGATCAATCGTGAAGTTCGATGTGAAGAACGTTGGTAATTCTTGCAACATACGGTGTTGTAAGATAACCATCAACACTTCATCTCTAAACCATGCACTATTCATTTCCGCACCGATATCATCCAACACTAAGATTGGTGTGTTTTTAATCGATACTAATTTCGCTTCAACGGTATTTGTCGCAATAGCTTGCTTAATTTCTGCACTATACGTTGGAACATTGACAAGCGTCGTTTCAACGCCGTTTTCAGAAAGCTCGTTTGCTAAAGCGCCCATCATATATGTTTTCCCAACACCAAAAGGCCCTGCTAAATACAATCCTTTTTGGTATTCAGTACTATTTGGTTTGTAACTATTGATGAATTTCAATAATTCTCCAATGACATCTTGTCGCTCTGGCGTAAGAGCCGTATCTGAGAAACGAGCCTCCGCGATATTTTTTGGCATATTGATGGAATGAATCAGGCGTTTACGTTTACGTTCTCTTTCCTCACGAATCGCTTCTTCGGTACGTTTGTAATTCACTAAAATAAATCCGTTATGCACTTCTAAACATGGTTCAAGCCCTGGAGCTTTCACTTCCCTGTTGTTCTTTCTAGCATCTCTTTCCATTCGGAACTCCAATAACGCAGACATTCCTTTACGAATAGCTTCCGGAGTCAATTCTTCTTTATGTTGTTCAAGAAAAGCTTTTACATCTTCATCTTCAAAGATTTCTTTTTCGATGGCTTGCATGTTCGGCATGCCTTGTGTTGCTCCTCTTTGATCTAAAAATCCTTTTAATCCTTCCAATTCGTTCACCTCCGTTATTGTTGTTCTCTTTGATTACTTGTTTTTAATTTTGCGATTTGTTCTGCTAAATCACTTGAAACTTGTGTGGATTGGCCTTCACTAGGAGCAGGAGTTTGTTTTTCCTTCGCATTAGAATCTTTTGCCCAATCTGGCAATTGTTCTTGATAGCCACCCTGTCTTCTGTAGTTATTCTTACCTGCGTTATGCAGCTGTTGTTTTCGTTTCACTTCTCGTTGCAAGTCGCGATTACGTACAGCTTCCATCGCCTCTTGAGCGGTCTTGATTTCTTTTGTGGCCCAGTCGTTGGCAATGGCATCGATAAAGTTTCGAGCCAGTGTTGCATTATCGAGCTGTACC
>CALJSD010000107.1 GCA_937976325.1 uncultured Carnobacterium sp. | reverse complement strand
TTTTAAAAGGTTAAGCCCTTGGATGGGCATTTTTATAGACTTTCTTCAACTGCTCGAAAGTTGTATGAGTATAAATCTCTGTCGTTGACAGACTCTCATGGCCAAGCAGCTTCTTTACACTTTCCAGTCCTGCTTCATGATTGAGCATTGCCGTGGCAAACGTATGGCGAAGAACGTGTGGTGAACGTTTTTTCAACGTTGACACCTTTGAAAGATTCTTCTTAACCAAAGTTCTTACCTGTGCAGTCGTCATCCTTTTGCCCTTTTCTGTTTGAAAAAAGGCTTTGGAATCACCTTTTACTGTCGTGTTGCGTACTTCTTGGTACTGAGCGAACACATCAGCAAGTTCCTTACCAAAGGGAACAATTCGTTGCTTATTTCTCTTACCTGTTACTTTAATTTCACAAGTGACATTGTCAATATCTTTATCATCAAGACCAATCAATTCTGACAGACGAACGCCCGTTACATAGAATGTTATAATTATAGTACGTTCGAGTACGTCCTTATAACTATCTGTCCACATCTTAGAATCCAACAGCCTTTCCATTTCCGACTCCTTTAAGAATTGAGGAAGAGGCTTTTGTTTTTTAGGACCTTGAAGACCATGAACAGGGTCTTTTTCAATAAGTTTACGACGAAGTGCAAATCTATAGAAAGACCTCAGCGCACTGAGTCTTCTATTGACAGACGAAGCAGAATTACCTCTATCCATCATGTACTCCATCCAATTTCTGACAATATCAGAGTCTATAGACTCCCAAGAGAGCTGAGGTTCAAGTTCCTTGTAGAATCGTTCGAACTCCGTTAAGTCCTTACGATAGTTGATTACTGTCATCGGGGAATAATTCCTTTCAAACTTAATGTAATCTAAGAACTTTTCTACCATCGGCACATTGTCAAATCATTTATATGGCAACGAATTTACGGAAATTAATCCAAACCGCCAAATTTTTAAAGAAGATTTTACTCTTCTGCGTCGCGAAGCTGCTGTACGTAAACGGCACGTTCCATCTTCAAGCGCTTCTTAACAGATGGTTTGTCAAACTGCTGACGAGCACGAAGCTCCTTAACAACAC
>CALJSD010000106.1 GCA_937976325.1 uncultured Carnobacterium sp. | reverse complement strand
TGTTTTATAAGCGAACGTTCGCTCAACAGTGATATTAATTTATCATAACTGATTATCAATTTCAACCGATATGATTCATTTTTTAAAAACTTTTTTCATTTTCCTAAAAAGCGTAATCAAGTCGGATTTCTTCTATACAAAATCATCTTGATATCTTTACATTTTTAGGGAACACTCGTATAATTATTGATGTAAGACGCCGAAATAGCTCAGTTGGTAGAGCAACGCACTCGTAACGCGTAGGTCGCAGGTTCGACCCCTGTTTTCGGCATTCTAAGAATCTTTTCTTCTTTCTTATATATAGAAAAAACGGTTGAGTATTACTCAACCGTTTTTCTTTGGACTAATTCAATAATCTTCAATACAACGTCGCTGGCTTTTTGCATGCTTTCGAGAGTTACGAATTCGTATTGCCCATGTAGGTTTTCTGCTCCGGTAAATAAGTTCGGAGTTGGAATTCCTTTATAGGTAATAATACATCCATCTGTCCCTCCACGGAATGGTTGAATGTCTGGCGTGATACCACATTCTTTATAAGCCTCAACCGCTACTTCAACCGAAGTCATATCGTCTTTTAAGATTTCATACATATTATAGTACTCATCGTAAATCGTACATTCGATACGAGGAATATCATACGTTGCATTTTGTGCATCTACGATTGCTTGGAATTGTGCTTTTCGCTCTTCGAACCGTTCCATTGAGTGATCACGAATAATATATTCCAATTCAACCTTACCGATGTCGCCAGATTGTTTCGATAACATAAAGTAACCTTCGTACCCACTCGTACGTTCTGGCACTTCATCTTCTGGCATACGTGCAAATAGTTTTGCTGCTTCTGCCAAGGCATTTACCATCACATCTTTGGCTTGCCCTGGGTGAACACTGGTTCCGTGAATCGTTACGACTGCACGAGCCGCATTGAACGTTTCATATTCTAACTTCCCTACCACTCCACTATCTAAAGTGTAGGCAAATTTTGCAGGCATGCGTTCTGCTTTGAAACGGTGCGCGCCTTTTCCGATTTCTTCGTCTGGACCAAACGCTAACCAAATATCACCATGCGGAATCTCTGGATGCGCCATTAAGTACAAGCATGTTTCTAATATAGAAACAAGGCCTGCCTTATCGTCGGCACCAAGCAGCGTTGTTCCGTCTGTCGTAATTAACGTTTCGCCGATGTAGTTCTTCAAACTTGGAAACTCGCTGACGGTCATTACCAAATTCTTCTCGGCGTTCAAAATCACATCTTCCCCATTATAATTCTTGTGAATTTGTGGAGTGATGTTTTCCGCATTGAAATCCGCTGTGTCGACGTGAGCGATAAATCCAATCGCAGGCGCTGCACTTCCTTCTTCTAAGTTACTTGAGAGGAGCGCCACTAAGTAGCTATCCTCTGGATCGAGTTCT
The DNA here is from genome assembly GCA_937976325.1 of uncultured Carnobacterium sp. GTDB lineage: Bacteria > Bacillota > Bacilli > Lactobacillales > Aerococcaceae > Granulicatella. Next base: position 8,325 of record CALJSD010000106.1, on the reverse strand, counting down.
ACTTTTGTAAAGTCGTACTCCACTAACTCGTCACGAAGCATTTCTAGAAATTCCCATTGACTCTTTGTCGTAGGAACTGTTGTTGATTTTAAATCACTACGCGTATTGATTTTCGCATATCGCACGAAGCGTTCTAACATTGTAGGATACATGTTAATAAGAGTCATCTTCTTTCACTTGATAGAAGTCTAAGTCTGCAATTGTCTCACGACCGAACATTTCAATTGCAACTTTAATTTTTTGTTTCTCGTGGTCAAGTTCTACTACTTTACCGCTCATATCATTGAAGGCACCTTCTGTAATGATTACGTAGTCTCCAACAGATACGTTTAATTCAACTGGAGCATGAACTTTTTCACCGATACGTCCTAAGATTACTTCTACTTCTTCTGGTAATAATGGAGATGGTTTTGAACCAGCACCGTGCGAACCAACGAATCCAGTTACGCCTGGAGTGTTACGAACAACATACCACGCTTGGTCTGACATCACCATTTCAACTAATACATAACCAGGGAAAGTTTTTTCAACAGTTGTTTTTGTTTTACCGTCTTTTACTTCTACTTCCTCTTCTTCTGGCACAATCACGCGGAAGATATTTTCTTCCATACCCATACTTTGGATACGTGATAATAGATTTGATTTAACTTTGTTTTCATAACCTGAATAAGTGTGCAATACATACCATTCTTTTTCCATTGATACTCCTCCTTGAGTGTTGACAACATTTTTCCATACAAAAAAACCTTCATAAGCGAAGGTTTTTTCAACTGCTCTTAGTATATCACTAATCACTTTAAAGTACTATTATTTTAAAAGGAATGTAATGAGTTGATGCACTCCATAGTCCACTACTGCAAAGAAGCATAATGCAGCAAGCACTGTCATGATTACTGTAATTGTATATTTGTTTACTTCTTTACCTGTTGGCCAAGTAACTTTTTTCATCTCTTTAATTACACTTGATAAAAAACGCATTCCGAATCTCCTCTTCCTTTTATTTTGTTTCGCGATGTAGTGTTTGTTTGTTGCAATACTTGCAGAATTTTTTGATTTCAAGACGTTCTACTCGTCGGTTCTGTCCAAGCGTAATCGTGTAGTTTCTTGAACCACATACGCTACAAGCTAACGCCGCTTTTTTCTGAGCCATATTTTTCACTACTTTCTATAAATCCATATCTATTTCATCATAAGGAAATGAACCTACTTTGTCAAGTACACACTAAGTCTAGACAAGCAAAAAGGCCGGAAACTCGTCCAGCCTCTTCTTGCTATTTTCTACGTCTTACTAATAATTTATTTTTCAAGCTCACGGCTTTTGGTGCCCATGTATGGAACATTTCAAACCAGAACTTCGAAATCGGCATATCAAATTCACCGATATATTCCACTAACTCAGGATCAAACGATTGCTTGAACCCATTAATTCCGCCGTGATGTTCTTGGTCTTCAGAAACTCCGAAGAAGTCAAACGAACGAATGCCTTTTTCATCATAAAGAGTTTGCATGATCCAAGATACAAGTGCCTTGTTCGCATTCAATCCACCATCGTCAGTGATGTTCGCGCCGTATAAGTAGTACGCTTTATCTAAGTACGTTACAACAAACGCTCCGCTGACGACTTTTCCTTCTGGATACTGTTCTAAGTCACCCTTCACGCGTTCGATTTCTTTTTCGTATTTAGCGATATTGACTTTTAATGATTCAATTTGCTTTTGAACGTTTTCGATACGTTTTGGATTGTTCAATGTTTCCAATTGTCCTGTTAACTTATCGAATTCTTTTTGTGCTGTTTCTAAGCGGTTTGTCGCAAATGCTAATTGCACATTGTAGTCCACTTTGGCAAAGTATAAATCCACCATGCCTTTAGGATGAAGGTGTTGATACATTGTTGTTAAATACTCGATGCTACGCGCCACGTATTGATCACGCTCAGCCGTAATCTTATTTAACTCATCATAGATTGGCATATCTTCAAGTGTTCCCTTGTAGCAAACAACCCCTTGTTTTTTCGCTACATTCACTTTATAACGTTCTTTCTTATTAAACGTTTCAACGATGCCTTTTCCTTCGTCTTTCAACGGTAAAATCATTGTTAAACGTGGTTGAATACCATCGAACCCTAAGTCCATTGGGCGTTCTACAAATCCAGCTGCCAAAATGTTTTTGCGGTATTCTTCGTTATTGAATCCACCTTCAACCATTTCGAACTTGTTTGTCCATTCACGCCATTGTAATTCTGGGTCAATTTTCAAACCAAATGCATTTTTAGCTTTCAAATACACTTTTAAAGTCGCAAAGACTGATTTTAATTGTTCCGCATTTGTATAGTCGGTTACGATTCCGCGCGGTGCATATGCTAAAAACTTATTCACACCTGGTAACTTACGATAAAGAATCATCGCAGCCGCAACAGGTTCATGATTATCGGACATCACAAGAAGGACATCTCTTGTCCATGAACCATCTGTCTTCACTTCGCCCCATTCAGGCGTTTGGAAAACCGTTCTGTTGGCTTGTGTTTCCATAAAAGCATGATACTCTTCTAACGCATTCGACATCTCTTTTATATACATGTGAGCACTCTCTTTCCTTTTTACGTTTCCTTACCAGTATTACATTTTCAGCAAAATATGTCAAAACTTTAACAAAGAAAAAGCTTTGCGTATCAACGGAAGACAGCCTTATAAAAACTTCTTCGACAAGAAAAAAGAGCGCACCTTGCGAGTGCACTCTCCGTTTCATTTTTAGAATAGTTTCAAGTATTGGTCTAATTCCCATTGTGAAACTTGACTACGGTAAGCAGCCCATTCGAAACGTTTTGCTTCGATGAAGTTGTCTAGGATATGACTTCCTAAAGCTGACTGAACCGTTTCGTCTTGTTTCAAGTATTCAATCGCTTCGTTTAATGTTCCTGGTAAATCATCAATTCCAGCTTCTTTACGTTCGCGAGCAGACATCGCATAGATGTTGCGGTCGATAGCTGCAGGAACTTCCATTTTTTCTTTAACCCCTTCAAGACCAGCTGTTAAAATCGCAGCCATTGCTAAATATGGGTTTGCAGATGGATCCACACTACGTAATTCGATACGAGTTGAAATTCCACGAGATTCTGGAATACGGATTAGCGGTGAACGGTTACGAGCTGACCATGCAATATATACAGGTGCTTCGTATCCTGGAACTAAACGTTTGTATGAGTTTACGGTTGGGTTACATACGGCAGTTAAGGCTTTGGCATGTTTCATAACCCCAGCGATGAAGTGACGGCAAGTGTCGCTTAGACGTTGGTCGCCATTTTCGTCAAAGAACGCATTGTTTCCATCTTTATCAAATAAGGATAAGTTGAAGTGCATTCCGCTACCGGCAATTCCGAATACTGGTTTTGGCATAAATGTCGCATGCAATCCATGTTTACGTGCAATTGTTTTTACAACCAATTTAAATGTTTGGATGTTGTCACAAGCAGCAACTGCATCTGAGTATTTCCAGTCGATTTCGTGTTGACCTGGCGCTACTTCGTGGTGACTCGCTTCGATATCGAACCCGATTTTTTCTAACTCAAGAACGATTTCGCGACGGCATTCTTCCCCAAGGTCGATTGGCGCTAAGTCGAAGTAACTTCCTTGGTCGTTTCCTTCAAGTGTTGGTTCGCCGTTTTCGTCTAATTTAAATAAGAAGAACTCTGGCTCTGGTCCTAAGTTGAAGTTTGAGAAACCTAATTCTTTCATTTCGTTTAAGACGCTTTTTAAGTTTGAACGAGGGTCTCCGGCAAATGGAGTTCCGTCTGGTTTGTATACATCACAGATTAAACGTGCGATAGTACCGTGTTTGCTGCTCCATGGGAATACCACCCAAGTTGAAAGGTCTGGATATAAGTACATATCACTTTCTTCGATACGAACGAATCCTTCAATTGAAGAACCGTCAAACATCATTTTGTTGGCCAACACTTTGTCTAATTGTGTAATTGGCACTTCCACATTTTTAATAGTTCCTAGAATATCAGTGAAGATTAATCGTAAGTAACGAACATCTTTCTCTTCTACCTGTCTTCTAATCTCTTCATGTGTAATCATTGGCTTCCTCCTATAAGTTCCATTTTTCTCCGCCAGAGTAGCGGCTAATATGCATAATCTCGTCGTAAAAGATTCGTCGGACATCCTCGTCCGTCAGCGCTTCTTTCACGCTCTCCTTCGTTACGGGATTTGTATTCTTATTGAAAATCTTCTGAATCGCCATGATGGTTAACCCATCAGCTAAATAATCTTTAATTTCCAATAAGCGATCGACATCATTTAAGGAATACATGCGGCGGTTCGTCTCAGAACGTTCAGGAATCACCAATCGCTGTTCTTCATAATATCGAATTTGTCGTGCAGATAAATCGGTCAGCTTCATCACTGTTCCGATTGGAAAGACGGCTAGTGAACGTCGTAATTCCTTTTCACCCATCTGTCTTCCTCCTTTATAGGGTTATTGTAAATAACGGTTGAATCTTTTGTCAAAACTGCCCTTACCTCTTATGTCATATAATATAACATGAAAAACGGGGTGTTGTCTCAGTTAAGCTTTCGTTAGCTGAGATAATACCCCGTCTTCTGGTTTTGTGTGCTGTAGTATTTGTTATTTTTGAGATCTTTTGTTACTGTTTTGACTCCTGTTAGTCGTCTATTGTTTGAACGGTCTCATCGACTTTATATTATGGTAACCTCACCCCTTTCCGTCTAAATTAGTTTTAACCTCTTGCATCATCTTTATTCCATAGTGTTCCACCTCGCTTATTAATGCGTTAATATCTATTTCGTCATTTGTCTTCATATTTTGGTGGACTCACCCCTTTCACTTTTCTTAAAAATGTTTATCAGTCTTATCTGCCACCAGGGCCACCGCCTTGTCCCGGTTGTCCTCCTGGACCTCCTTGACCTGGTTGTCCGCCGCCACCAGGGCCACCTTGTCCAGGTCCGCCGCCGATATTAGCGGCTTGTTTAGAGGCTGTTGCTGTTGTTGAGTTTGATCCGACTTTGATTGTATATTTTTCACCATCTTTAATATCTGGACTACTAATTAATACAGTTGAGAATGATTTAGAAGCTTTTAGGCTTGCGACTGTTTTACCAGAAGAGTCAACTACTTCAACGGTTGTGCCAGCCGTCCCTTGAACACTTGCCATTAGGAAAGCTTGACTAGAGTCGCTACCGAATCCCATTGTCATTTGTCCATTGTCGACAAAGAGTACAGTACCACCGTTTAGTGTTGCGTTGTCGTCATAGTCAAGAGCTGCGTTGGCTCCGCTTGTTGGGCCATTGACAACGACTGTTCCGCCGTTAATTTCAATTGACCCATTGGCATCAAGTCCATCTCCTTCAGCATCTACGGTTAATGTTCCGCCGTCGATAACGATTTTTACATCGTCAGCTTGATCTAAGTTTTTCGCATTCGCGGCTTCAGATTTTACTTTCTTCGTTTGTTGACCTGGGCCTTGCTCATCAGAAGATTCTAACGTCCAGTCTTTTGCATTCAATCCATCGTCAGAAGATTTCACGGTAATCGTTCCACCGACTTGATGAATCAAGCGAGCCTCAAGACCCTCTTCACTCTTTTGAACGTCGATGGTTGTACCTTCGTCGATGAGCATCGTATTTGAAGCGTTAATTCCATCGTCCCCGGCATTCACTGTGATAGTTGTATTCACTAAGTAAATATTTCCTAACAAGACATCACCGTCGTTATCTGAGTGGATACCATCTTCATCGACCGTTAAATTTAACGTTGCGCCAGATACATTCACGAAGTCATTGGCTGCAATCCCGTGTTTTTTCGCCGTCGTTGTGACTGTCGCATCCACAATGCGAACGCCGTCTTTTGATTTAATCGCATTACTTGCGGCACCGTTCACGGTTAATGAACCTTTACCGTTAATCGTCAAGTCGCTATCTGAGTAGATGGCTCCTTTGACCGTTGATGTTGATTCATCGGCCACTTCATTTTTCGTTCCATCGGCTAATGTTAAAATCACTTTTTTAGCCGAATCGACGAGTAATGGAGCTTCCGTATTCTTTAATGTTGCATTCTTGAAGACGATTTGTACTTCATCTTCCTTACCTGCTGCCACTTTCAACTGAACTTTCGAAGCCGTACCTTCGACGATATACGTTCCAGCTTTTGTAATTTCAACCGTACTTCCATCGACTGTCACCCCTTCTCCTGATGCAGTGGCTGTCGTTCCTTGAAGCGAAATTTTTGAAGCTGTACTTTCGTCGTAAGTCGCTGTTAAATCTGATGCTTCAAAATAAGAAGCCGTCTGTGTAGTTGAAGTTGTAGATGTCTTAGTAGTTGTTGTTTGAGTGTTTGCATCGGCTTGGCTTAATACACTTTGCGATCCGCAAGCGGCCAAACCTAAAGAGATAAATAACGTTGTAGTCAATAACCATTGTCTTTTATTTTCCATCTCGTTTTCCTCGATTCCTTTTCTTGATGGTTTTAGTATACGAAGCGAACTTAAAATGAACTTAAAACAAAAAAAGTTTTGTAAAAAAATATCTGCCTTCGGAAGAAAATATTCCAAAGGCAGATACTGCAAGGGTTTATTTGATTCGCAACTTTACGTGTTGGTTCCATTAAGGATGATTTAAGAAATAAGAGTTAAGTGTCGTTTGCGTAAAGCGGAACCCCCAGTCAAATGCATTTTTATGTGTCTATCCTTAGTGTCCTGGACCTCCACCAGGTCCACCTTGTCCAGGCCCACTTGATTTAGCGGCTTCTTTTGAAGCAGTTACGGAGATTGTTTGAGAACCTACTTTAATCGTGTACGTTTCTCCTTCAACAATTTTTTCGCTACTTACTAATACATATGAGAATGTTTTCGTTGTGTCTAAGCTAATCACGGTATTTCCTGAAGCATCTAATACTTCAACTGTTGTACCAGCTTCACCACTGATTGATCCCATCAAGTACGCTTGGCTTGAAGAAGTGTCAAATCCCATTGCCATGTCTCCGGTGTCCACGAAGAGAATCGTACCACCGTTTAAAAGCCCTGTTTCATCGTAGTCAAGAGCTCCGTTCCCACCTTCTGTTGGTCCGTTCACGACTAATGTACCACCGTTAATTTCAAGGTCTCCATTTGAGTCAATCCCGTCCCCTTCAGCGTCGATTGTGATATTCCCACCATCGATGACTAATTTCACATCTTCGCCTTTATCGACGTTTGCGATGCCATCTGTTGAATCTAAGTTCCAAGTCCAGTCTTTAACAACCAGCCCGTCATCTGAAGAAGTCACAGATACTTTTCCGCCTACAAGGTGAATCACACGAGCTTCAAACCCTTCATCACTCTTTTGTACCGTTACGTCGGCGCCTTCATCAACTAAGAGTGTATTCGAAGCACGAACTCCGTCATCTCCTGCGTTGACAGTGATTTTACTGTTCGTTAAGTAAACATTCCCTAATAGGACGTCTTTCTCGTTGTTGGCGTTAATGCCATCTTCTGTCGCTGTTAAGTTTAAGGTTGCTCCAGTAACATAGATGAAATCACTTGCGGTTACAGCGTCATTTTGACCGTTAGCCGTAATCGTCGCATCGACAATTTTCAATCCGCCTGTTGCGTTAATCGCGTTGCTCGCATTTCCGGTTACAGTTAATGTCCCTTTACCGTTAATCGTCACATCGCTCTCTGCGTAGAAGGCTCCTTTCACCGTTGAAGTACTTTCATCGGCTAATTCATTTGTTGTCCCTTCCGCTAATGTCACTGTTACTTTTTTCGCTGAAGTTACGATAAATGGTGCTTCTGCATTTTTAATCGTCGCGTTTTTGAAGACTACGTGAACTTCATCTTCTACTCCAGCGGCTACTTTAATTTGAACCTGTGTTGCTGTTCCTTCAACGATATATGTTCCAGCCTTTGTAATTTCCACTGTACTTCCATTAACCGTTACTCCCTCGCCAGAAGCGGTAGCTGTTGTTCCTTGAAGTGAGATTTTTGTAGCAGTCGATTCATCATATGTTGCTGATAAATCGGATGCCTCAAAATAAGTAGTTGTTCCTGTCGTTGCTGCTGTAGTAGTTGTCGTTGTTTGCGTCTGAGTTGTTTGAGCTTGCGTTGTAGTCCCCTGCGTGCTACACGCTGCTAACCCTAATGAAATTAATAAGGTTGTTGTGAGTAAAACTTTATTCTTTTTCATGTCAGTTTCCTCGCTTTCTTTTCTTGATGGTTTTAGTATACGAGGCTAACTTAAATTGTAGTTAAAATAAAAAAGACCCATGGATTATTTAGGTTCTATAATTTTTAGGGTTGATGGAAATTTTCCACCAACCCTATTTTAGTAT
>CALJSD010000105.1 GCA_937976325.1 uncultured Carnobacterium sp. | reverse complement strand
GAACTGGCGCAGAGTGGTTTCTTTGAGCCTTTATTAGAGGCAATTTTGCCGCATCTTTCGGCTGACGAAGAGAAGTTTATTGTCGATATCGGATGCGGGGAAGGTAGTCATTTATCGTGGTTCTCTAAGCGCGTGAAGGCACCTTTATGCGGAATGGATATCGCTAAAGAAGGCATTCATCAAGCATCGGTTCATTTTGGAAACGAAGCGCTATTCTTCTTGGGAGACTTGGCGAACTTGCCATTTGCGGACGAATCCTGCGGGACGCTGTTAAATATTTTAACGCCGTCGAACTACCAAGAATTTATGCGCGTGTTAGCTCCAGGAGGGACGCTCGTTAAAGTCATCCCTGGCAATGATTATTTATCGGAGCTTCGTAAGCAACTTTACCGTTCAAATTCGGAAAAACAAACGTATTCGAATGCGGACATTCTAGAACGCGTGAAGACTGAATGCCCTCAAGTCACGTTTGAAGAGGTGCGCTACACGGTGGATTTATCCGAAGAAACCTATCGCCATTTACTCGAAATGACGCCTTTATACTGGGGAGCAAGTGCCGAAGATAAGGCCTATAGCAACGCGCATCCGCTCTCGCAAGTGACGGTGCACTATGTTGTGGCCATTGTGAAAAAAGCCGAAAACAAATAGGAAAAGTATGGTATAATAAACTTATTAACAAGCAGGAGGCCTAATAATGGGATTCAAAGATTTATTTTCTCGTAAAAAAGAAGAACCGAAAGTAGAAGAAAAACCGGTTCAACCAGAAGAAACAAAGGAAGAGCAAGCAGCCGTTGAGCCTGCTCCTGAAAAAGTAGACGAACAAAAAGAAACTGAAGAACCCCGTGTGTTTACGGTGGGAATTGAATATATATATACTGTTTCAAAAGATTCACCAGATATGGTTGTTGCTGGACATGTGACGGGAACCATCAAAGTTGGGGATGAAGTCATTCTTACTAAAATGGGGAGCGATGATGAAGAACCATTTAGAACAGCGGTTTACGGAATTCAAGTCGGTCAAGATCGTGTGATGGAAGCATCGAACCAAAAAGCTGTTTTATGGGTGGAGAATGCGACACAATTCTTCCCATATGTCGGAACAGTGCTTCATTCTGAAGGCGTTACTGAAAAACAACTTTATTCTGCCTACATCAACGCATTAGGCGAACGCTTTATCGGCGTTGAAGGTGGCGTGTTGACGGATATGGACCGCGCTCATTTAACAGTATCTGACGTAGCCGAAATCTGGCGACTTCTCTTATGGTATTGCAACGCGAATGCGGAAAATGATACGGAAGAAACACGCGAAGAAAACTTCAACAAGATTCGCACGCTGGTAACGATGGTTCGCGACAAGTTATTCCTTTTAGATGGCATTTACGCGGTTTATTCTAAGAAAACTGGTGAGCCATACTTATTTACAAAAACAACGACAACGGATGATGATAACTACATCACTTCACCGCCAATGGTTCATTTCGTAACGAAGGCGTTTAAAGAAAACTTGAAAGAACAAAATGAAGATACGGAAGACTTAGAACTTCGCTATATCGACAATGGCGAAGACAAACAAGGGATTCTGAACTTCATTCGAGAAGTCGTATTACTAGATGGTGCGCAAGGGGTTCGCATCCTTTCTGAATATACTGCGATTGCGGCAGAAGGTCTGATTGAATTCCCAAACTACGAAGGCATGCGTGATGTAGACATTCCTGTAGAAAACCCAGGATTGGTTCGCTGGATGCTTCTTCTAGGTCAATTAGGAAAACCAGATACTCCTGAAAAAGAATTCTTACATGAAATGTACTTCTATTTCTTTGGACAAGAATTATTGAAGTCTACTTTTATCATTCCAATGCGTACTCATGGTGAGATTCCAGAAGCCAACGAAAATGGTGTAACAAGTTTCAAAGAAGGCATGACATTTGATTTAGCGATGGTCGACGGAAGAGAGAAGGAACAAGCCTTGATGTTCTTCAC
>CALJSD010000104.1 GCA_937976325.1 uncultured Carnobacterium sp. | reverse complement strand
ATGTCCGTGTAGAGCGTTCCTTGCGCAAGGAAATCCACGTCTGTGAGTTTTGCCGCTTCGTCGTCGAATACGTACACGAACTCATTTCCGATAATCTTCCGTTTTTGTTCAGGGTCGCTCACGCCTTTTAGTTTCGATAGGAAACGTTCCTGAGCGTTCACGCGGATAATATTGAGGCCAAATTTACCAGAAAGGCTCTCCATCACTTGGTCGCCTTCCCCTTTACGAAGCAAGCCGTGGTCTACGAAAATACAGATGAGTTGGTCGCCGATTGCTTTTTGCAAGAGAACCCCAACCACACTAGAGTCAACCCCACCAGAGAGACCCAACAAGACTTTCTTATTACCCACTTTTTCGCGAATTTTCGCAATTTCCATTTCAATAAAGCTGTCCATCGACCAGTCGCCTCTCGCTCCACAAATATCGAACACGAAGTTACGCAGCATGTCGTTCCCGTGAATACTGTGGCGCACTTCTGGGTGGAATTGTACGCCGTAAATGCGACGTTCTTGATTTTCAAAAGCCGCAAATGGCGTGTGCGCGTTCGAAGCCGTCACGCTGAAGCCTTCAGGAATCGCTGTAATACGGTCGCCGTGGCTCATGAGTACCTCTTCCTCTTCAGCTAACCCTTTGAAAATGCCTGAAGTCGTGTTAAAGACATCGACTTTCGCAGAACCATATTCACGCGTTGTAGACGATTCTACCTTCCCACCGAACAGATGCGTTGTCAGTTGCATCCCGTAGCAAATCCCAAGCACTGGAATTCCCAATTCAAAAATCGCAGGATCCACGGTAAAAGCATCCTCTGCATAAACGCTATGTGGTCCCCCTGAGAAAATAATCCCTTTTACGTTGCCATGTGCCTTAATTTCTTCGGCTGTAATGTCGTTGTGTAGCAACTCGCTGAACACACCAAATTCACGAATACGGCGCGTAATCAACTGGTTGTACTGACTACCGAAGTCGAGCACGATAATCTTTTCTAATGAAGTGGTTTGAGCTGTCATAAGAGGCCTCCTTAGTTTTAGTTCTTTTTCATTGTAACAGAAAAGCACGAAAATTACTTTAAAAAACTGAATTTTTTGTTCGGATTTTTTAGGGCTGTTTTCCGCGTCACACCAAGCTTTCATTCGGATATATAAATTAGTATATAGAGTGTACACTCACTTAGCGTGATCTTCAAAAACATTGCCACATCAACGTTTCTAACTGTTGACATCACGCTCAAAAATTGTGTTTTTAATTTTTGAAATGTAGCATATATGCTACAGTGAAGTGCACCCTGTCAAGTAGACAGGAAAATAATTAAAGTGTATGACGAGTTCATAAGAACTCGTCTTTTTATTTATGCTGGGATTTTTAACCCCATTGATAAAGTAATTCTTTTCTTATTATAGAACTGGATATACTCCTCAACTTTCTTGAAAAGAGATTCATAGGTTTTGAAATGATACAAACGATATACTTCTTCCTTTAATGTCCCCCAGAATGCTTCAATTGGTCCATTATCGATACATCTTCCAGGACGGGACATACTATGTGTTATTTGTCCTTTCTCTATAAAGTGCTTAAAGAAATGAGAAGTATATTGGAATCCTCGATCACTATGAATCATTGTTTTTGTGGGAATTATCTTCCTTTTTATTTGATTAAAAGTATCTTTAACGATTTGATTATTGTTTTGCTTAGATATTTGATATGCAACTATTTTCTTTGTGCCATAATCTAAAACAGCACTTAAATAAGCTTTGTCTCCCTTTCCATACTTCAATTCAGTGATATCCGTTAATAGTAGAGCCATTGGCTCGTATTCTTTCTTGAATTCTCGATTTAAAATATTAGCTGCAGTGTATTCTTCAGTGTTCGATTTATAACGATAACGTTTTTTTCGTATAACTGCCTTTAATCCCATTAGTTTCATAAGACGCTGAATACATTTATGATTCACTTTTGCATTTCTATAATAGTTTAAATAGATTGTGATACGACGATATCCATATATACCTTGAACAGATTCATATACTTCGTGTATTAATTCCATTAAACGACGTAGTCGTTTTTCAGATTCCGAAGGGACACGATTTAACCATTTATAATAGCCAGCTCTACTGACTTTTAACACTTTACATAGTAGAGTAATATGAAATCCTCTTTTACTTAATTTTTTAATCGTTTGATATTCCGCTTCAAATCTCGTTTGGCAAACATCAACTCGCTTTCCACTTCTTGTAATTTTTTTAGTGCGGCATTTTCTGTTTCTAAATATTCGTTTCGCGCCTTTAATATTGCCATTTCTGCACGAATACGCTCAGTTTCTGTCTGTATATTTTCTGGTTTTCGTTTCCCTCGACTGTCTATTAATCCATCAGGACCATATTTTTGATATTTTTTTACCCATTGATACACCAAGTTGTAAGAAACGTTATATTTCTGTGCGGTTTGTTTATAGTTTAATTGATTTTGAATACAGTCTTTGACGATAAGGATTCTTTCTTCGTGCGTTGTTTTTCTATATTTCATAGTGTACACCTCTGGCTTAGGATCGTAGGCCTTCGTGGCCTCACCATTAGTATACTTAATAATCCAATTTCGTACAGTTCTAGCAGAAGGAATTTTGTATTTTCTTGCGATTACTCTTAAATAGGTTTTCGATTCTAAAAACTCTTTAACCACCTTTTCTTTAAATTCCTTTGTATAAGTGTTAAACCCGTCTCGATCTTCTAATGCAGAAGGTCCATATGCTTTATAGTTCAAAAAATACATATTAAATGCTCCAGGTGAAATCTTTAAACCATATTCACTACGCAGCTCACGAAAAGGCACACCATCTAAATACAATTCTATGAATCGTTCTAATTCTTTTGCAGTATGTTTCTTAGCCAATCTAAAAAATCCCCCCCTCTAAAGTAGTTTACTTTTTTTAGTGTCTACTTTAGAGGGAGCATATCACAGTAGCAAATATGCTACTTTTTGTTTTTTTACAAAAAAACTAGCCAATAGACATGCTACTGGCTAGAGATTGTATTCATTTAACATTTTTCAAGAATTACCGTTCTTGCTTTTTCCTCGGTATCGTCACTTTCATCGAACCCATCATACGGAGCTTTCGGGTCTTGCACTTTCGGTTTACGCTTCAGGGCATTACAGATTTCATCTACATGACGAAATGCAAACTCAAAGTCATCTGTCCATCCGGTATGACCTGTAATGATTTTTAGCGAAAGATTTCTCTTTCTGAGCTTTTCTTCTAGTCGTTTCAACGATACACTTTGTAATTTTCTATCTTCTGCGAGCGTGTTTAAAAACGCATAACCACCATCCGCACCAAACCAAATCGTATCCCCGGTAAACAAATACGCATCATCGATTAAATACACTAAATGTCCCCACGTATGACCAGGTACAAGAAAGGCTTTGATTTTAATATCGTGAATATAGAAAATCTCCCCATCTTCTATCAATGTTTTGTCATTTTCGATATGCACTTGCGGAAGTTTATAGAGCCCCCAGTATACTTTGCGACGAACTCGGCCTTCTAAGTAGTCATTCTCCACACGACCCACATAGATTTTTGCCTTTTTAAATAACCCCTGGCTATCGACTTCTATCGCTCCAACGTGGTCCGTATCTTGGTGCGTAATGAGAATCTCGTTGATACTTTCTGGACGAATATCGATCCACCGCATCTTCTCGGCAAGTTTGTCATAGTTATATCCGGCGTCAATCATAATCGTGTAGCCATCTTTGGTGTAAAAGTAAATGTTGGCCACATATTCCCGGATACAACTTACTCTTTCGTCGATAGTTCCTGTGTTCAGCGGTTTGAAAATTTCTTTTCCTCTAAACATAAACGACATAAACTTTTGTTGCTTTAAAGAATCTTTTTTCGCCATCGCTTTTCACCTTAATTCCTTTGCCTTGGAGATTCTAAAATCAAAATTTCTTCAACGGAATCCATCGGTTTACTCTTGCACAATAATCCTTATAGGCCTCACCATGTAGTTCGTAGAGCCATTTTTCCTCAGTATTAATAATCACGACGGTTAAGATTACCCACTGAATCGGGATCAGGAGCAGTAACCACACATTATGCACGCAGAGGATAGCTCCACTACTGCAGAGCCACCACGAAAAGTAAATCGGATTGCGTGTGCGCGCGTAAATTCCAGTCGTTTTGAGTTCATCGCTTTGGAAGCTCGTGCTAACACCTGATTTAACCCCGCTGAGCCACTGAATTCTCGCTGCAACGAGCATTAAGAGAATGCCTATCAGGTAAAACAAATCTTGGAAACCACCCTTCAGTAGTCCACTCTGGAGCACTGACTGACTCAGCATCCAACCAGCCAAATTCATCACAAGTAGAATCCCCCATAGATACGGCCCAACTCCATCAGTCGGTATTTTTTGACGTTTATCTTGATTACTTTTTAAGTACATGTTCTCACCTCATTGTTAAAGAAACCATACTACAAGCTACATTTTTTCACCTACATTTTACCACTACTATTCCGCGTTTTAAACAGGATTTTGAGTTTTTAAAAATTATTTTTTTGAGCGGTCGTAGATGTATTCTTTTTTACGATTCCCCGTACTCTTACTAAGAATCCCGTACCGCTTCACCTACTAAAACAGGGCACAAATATTGTTTTAAAAAAATAATCGATTACTCAAAATCAAGCGGATTTTATAATCGCAGTAATGGGGGATAGCAACCAATGTGAATTACTGACTCTAGGGTTAAACCCGTAGAGTCAGTTTGAAGCTTGGTAGAGATTGAGACGTAGGCTCAATCCGGTGCCCCATTACAGTGATTATAAAAAAATCCGCAAGGATTTTGAGTAATCGATATACCTAATATTTTTTAATTTGCACAAAATCAATATGATGTCCCACAGTTTTATGTAGGATGAAGTCGGCGCGGGTTTTCGTTGGTAAGATGTATTCCTTAAGGTTCTTCAGGTTAGTCTTCTGCCACACATCTTTCGCCATCGCAATCGCGTCCGCACGATTCCCAATCGCATATTGATAGTAATAGTTATCCGGTTGTGATTTCGCACGGTCCATCAACAATTCGAACCGCTCCAAGTACCATTGCTCAATCAGCGTTGCATCGGCATCTACGAAAATCGACCAGTCGAAGAAATCACTCACGTAAATTTCACGATTTGGCGGCAGTTGCAACACATTAATCCCCTCAACAATCAAGATATCAGGCGACTCAATCGTCTGCACTTCCCCTGGCACAATATCGTAAATCTCATGCGAATACACTGGCGCATCCACGCTTGGATTTCCCGTCTTCACTTCGAGTAAGAAATGAACGAGAGCTTCCATGTCGTAACTTTCCGGGAAGCCTTTGCGATCCAAGATTCCGCGGTTAATCAGCTCCTGAGTCGGTAATAAGAATCCGTCCGTTGTCATTAGGAACACGCGCTTATCCGGGTAGCGTTGTTGCAGCATCGTTTGCATCAAGCGGGCTGTCGTACTCTTCCCAACGGCCACACTTCCTGAAACTCCGATAATAAACGGTACTGTCTTCTTCGTTTGATGAAGAAATTGCTGTTCCTCCGTGCGTAATTCAATATGTTTTTTAAAGTATAAATCGAAATAATCGAGCATTGGCACATACACTTCTTGCACGTCCTGTAGGGAAATGCGGTCGTTTAACGATGTTAAGTGCTCAAGTTCGTCGCTCGTCATTGTGAATGGATGGGCGCCTTCGTACTGGCTCCACTCACTTCTTTGAATTTTGTAATACGTCTCGTTTTCTTTCAACGGATTCGTCTCCTTCAGCTACTGAGTCCTATTCTTGAATTGTACCACAAGTTGAACACGGTTTCTATTTCTTATAAATTTAAGTTTTTCCCATGAAATCGCCGTGTTTGTTTACGTAAGGGCGTGGATTTAGTAGAATGAAAAGTGAATATAAGGAAAGGATTTGTCGTATGAAACCACAAACAGGAACAGGCCTGGCAAACGGGAAGATTATTCTAGCCGGTGAACATGCCGTTGTGTACCACGAACCTGCGATTGCACTGCCAATTGACGCGGTTTACGTGAAGGCGGATATCGTCTCTTCTGAGACAGGCCAAACGATTCAATGTGAACTTTATACAGGCGACGTGGATGAGATGCCTACTTCGATGGCAGGGCTACAATTTGCGATTCGCGAAGCTTTCAAAGCGGCCTCTTTTAAAGAAGTGACGGCTCATGCGTTTACGCTCTCGATTGAGTCTACGATTCCTGCAGAACGTGGAATGGGCTCGAGCGCTGCGGTCAGTGTTGCGATCGTGCGTGCTATTTTCGATTTCTTGGATACGACTCTTCCTGAAGAAACCTTATGGGACATCGTTCAAGGCGCAGAAACGATTTCGCATGGAAATCCGAGTGGCGTGGATACGGCGACAACGAGCGGAACACGTCCTGTATTTTTCCAAAAAGAACAAGAACTAAAAACGCTCGACCTCGATATGCCGGCCTACCTCGTGATTGCCGACTCTGGGGTCACTGGAAATACGAAACAGGCGGTGCATCATGTGAGCACCTTGCAAGAACGCATCATCGACCCTACTACACAGGAGACGGGTTCGGATGCGGTCCAATCGATTGGCGCTATCGTCAACGAAACGAAAGCGGCGATTGAGGAACAAGACCCACAAAAACTAGGGCAACTGATGAGCGAAAATCATGAACGCCTCCAACAACTTGGCGTGTCGCATGACGTCATCGATACACTCGTCGATACGGCCCATCAAAACAACGCACTCGGGGCAAAAGTCACTGGCGGTGGCCTTGGCGGATGCATGATTGCTCTCGTCGAAACTGAGGAAGATGCCCTTCATTTACAAGAACAATTCATGAAACAAGGAGCGCAGGCGGTCTGGATTCAGTCGCTGGCGAAAAAGGAGAATACCAAATGACATCGAATATTGGAATCACGCGTGCGCATACAAATATCGCACTGATTAAATATTGGGGAAAGGAAAATAAGGAGCTCTTCATTCCGATGAATAGTAGCCTTTCTTTGACCCTCGAAGCGTTTTATACCGATACAAAAGTTGAACTGACAGACGCCTTAACTGAAGACGAGTTCTATCTTAACGGGGTGAAACAAGACGAAGCGGCGACGGCTAAAATCACGCGCTTCTTAGACTTGTTCCGTGCTGAAACGGGGGATACGCGTCGTGCTCGTGTCGAGAGCTTGAACTTCGTACCGACAGCAGCAGGCCTTGCGAGCTCTGCTTCCGCCTTTGCGGCACTGGCAGGTGCGATGAACGAGGCGACAGGTCTTCGTATGCCCGCTCAACAATTATCGACTTATGCGCGTCGTGGTAGCGGTAGTGCTACTCGTAGTCTCTTTGGCGGATTTGTCGAATGGAACAAGGGTGACTCCAACGAAAATAGCATGGCCATCCCTGTCGACGATGCGAATTTTGACATCGGGATGATTATTATCGTCGTGAGCGCGGCCGAGAAGAAGATTTCCAGTCGTGCCGGCATGGAGTTGACCGTTTCGACTTCACCATTTTACGAAGGTTGGGTCACTTCAGCGGCGACCGATTTAGCCGACATCAAAGAGGCCATCAAGGACCGCGACATTCATCGTATCGGCTCTATTGCGGAATTTAACGGCATGAAAATGCACGCTACGATGCTGGCAAGTAACCCTCCATTCTGTTATTTTGAACCGGAGAGTATTATCGCCCAACAAACGATTCGTACGATTCGAGAAGAACGAGGTATTCCGGCCTACTTCACGATGGATGCTGGGCCAAACGTCAAAGTCATCTGCAAGGCAAGTGATATTCCAGCGATTATGGAAGAGCTTGGCAAAGTATTCCCGAGCGAAAAATTGATTCCTACGCTTCCAGGAGAAGGCATTCGCACGTTAACTGAAGACGAATGGAACGCTTCTCGTGCGGCTTTCGAAGGGAAGTGAGCGCGTGACGATTACTTCAAAAGCTCCCGGTAAACTCTTTATCGCCGGAGAATATGCGGTTGTCGAACCCGGACATGGTGCCATTGTTGCAGCGGTATCGCGCTACTTAACCGTCACAATCGACGAAGCTACTAGTGTAGGAACCTTAACTTCTACGCAAAATCCAGACGTGATTGTGGAATGGACGCGCGAAGGAGAACAGTTCTGCGCAAAGGGGGAGCATCCCTATAGACTAGTTGAAGAAGCGATTCTAGTCGCAGAGCAATATGTCCGTGAATGCGGGACAGCAACGAACGCCCTCTACTCGCTTTCAATAACGAGTGAACTCGATGACACTAAGCGTGGTATTAAATACGGACTTGGTTCCAGCGGTGCCGTTGTAGTCGCAACGGTTCAAGCGATTCTTGATTTTTACAAGACTCGGCACACGCCTCTACTCGTCTATAAGCTGAGTGTTTTAACAAATCTTCGACTATCCCAACGTGGATCCTTTGGAGATATCGCCGCCTCTTCTTTTGGAGGAATGGTGTATTACACAAGTCCAGACCGCAGCGCATTACTCGAACAATTACAAAGCCAAACGATCAAAGAAATTTGCGATTCTGACTGGAAAGACCTCACGATTGAGCGCCTTCCAGAAATCCCAGACTTCACCCTCTTAGTAGGATGGACGGGACAAGTCGCTATCACGGATTCACTGATTCAAGCAACCGAGAAGAAACGCAAAGTCGAAACAGACAGTGCTTTTTACAAAGAATTTTTAGAAAAGAGTCATGCCATCGTTCAAGGCCTACAAAATGCTTGGGAGAACAAAGATATCAAAGCTTTACAAGAAGGCATCCGTGCTAACCGTGCACTCTTAAATGAATTTGCAAAAGTGATGCAGCTAGAAATCGAAACACCTGCACTACAAACGCTTTGCAATCTGGCAGAACAAGTCGGTGCCTGCGCGAAAACATCCGGCGCTGGTGGTGGCGACTGCGGCATTTGCTTTACACAAAACGAACAACAACGACAACAAATCGAAACCAAATGGGCCAAGGCTCAAATTCAAGTGCTTCCGCTGACCATCGCTGAAGCCTGGTAAAGGAGATTAATGATGGATTTATTTCAACAACAAATGAATCGAAAGGACGAGCATGTCGGTCATGCGAACCAGCAATACCGTGCAACGAGCGCTCCAGAGTTCGTGGAAACGCGCTTCGTACACCATCCCTTCACAACCGTTGATGTGGCTGATGTGTCACTAAAGACAAAGCTTGCTGGGCTTACCTTCGACGTTCCATTTTTCATCAACGCCATCACGGGTGGAAGTCCGCTCACGACTGCGTTAAATCAGCGTTTAGCCATCTTGGCTCGTGAAACAGGCATGGCAATGGCGACAGGTTCGATGAGTATCGCGATGAAATTTCCTGAAAGTGCGGAAAGCTTCAAGGTCATTCGTCAGGAAAATCCAAATGGAATCCTCTTCGCGAACCTTGGTGCGCATTACGATGCTGAGACCTGGAGTGCAGTGGCGCGATCTCAGCTCACTGAAACCTCTGCCTCCCGGGTTCCCTTTGTATCGATTCTGTCAAGCTCGCCTCTAGGCATAAGTCCAAGCAGATTCCAGCCTATATCAAGTGTGTCAAAGATGGTACGGTTGTCATTTACGGACTGTCCGATAAACATCTGCTCAAAAGCTCTACCGAATACCAGATATTTCTTATCTGT
>CALJSD010000103.1 GCA_937976325.1 uncultured Carnobacterium sp. | reverse complement strand
ATGGACTCGACAAGATTTTAACTGTTGAACAAGGAAAATTAAGAGGAATCTTAAACGGAATTGATGTGGATAAATTCAATCCAAAAACAGATCCAATGATTCCTGTAAATTACGACTTAAAGACATTTGAAGATAAGATTCAAAATAAATTAGCTTTCCAAAAAGAGATGGACTTAGAAGTGAATGCCGATATTCCTTTAATTGGAATGGTAACACGACTTACTCACCAAAAAGGAATTGACTTAATTTTACAAGCAAGCGAAGAAATTCTTAAAACAGGTGCACAATTAGTCATTCTAGGGACAGGGGATGCTCATTACGAGAGTGCCTTACGTTCACTAGAACATTACAGACATGATCGTGTACGCAGCATTTTATTATTCTCTAATGAAATGTCTGCAAAAATCTATGCGGCAAGTGATTTATTCTTAATGCCTTCTAAGACAGAGCCATGCGGATTATCACAACTGATTTCAATGCGTTATGGAACAGTTCCTGTTGTTCACCGTGTTGGGGGATTGCGTGATACGGTTATTCCATTTACAGGCGTTGAAGGAAATGGATTTACATTCGAAAGCTTCCAAGCTGGAGATATGATGGATGCGATTTACCGCGCTGTGACATGCTTCTACCAATCACCTGATGAATGGAAACAAATTATCAAGAACAATTTACAAAAAGACGTAAGCTGGGAACAGTCCGCTAAGAAATATTTAGACTTATACCATGAAGTGGTATAAAAATAAGGAGGCTCTTAAATGGTCGAAAAAAGTTTAACAAGTCGTGTAGAAACTTCATTAAAGAATCAATTTGGTGTAACCATCTCAAATGCTAGTAAGAGACAAGTGTACGAAGCGATGATGAGATCTGTTCGAGATATTTTAATGGAAAAGAAATTTAGCTATGAACAAACATTAAAACAAACTCGTCAAAAACGTGCGTACTATATGTCAATGGAATTCCTAGTAGGACGTACACTTCGCAATAACTTATTCAATTTAGGCATTGAAAAGGAAGCAAAAACGTTCTTAAGTGAGCATGATTTTTCACTCGATGAAATCTACAATATGGAACCAGATCCAGGTTTAGGAAATGGTGGTTTAGGACGTCTTGCGGCTTGTTACTTAGATGCCTTAACAAGTAATGAATATCCAGTTACAGGATTCTCAATTCTTTACGAATATGGGATTTTCAAACAAGTCATCACAAATGGATGGCAACAAGAATTCCCAGATCAATGGTTAGACCTTGGGAAATATGGCTTAGTGTACCGTAATGATGAAGAAGTTGAAGTACGTTTTGGTGGAGAATTAGAGCAAGTGATGACAGAAACTGGCTTAAAAGTGAACCACAAAAACTATACTTCGATTCAAGCAGAACCTTATGATTTATTAATTTCTGGTTACGAATCTTCTGCGGTGAATACGCTCCGATTATGGGAAGCCAAAGCCAAAACTGGTTTCAATATGAAACTGTTCGAACGCGGAGAATATACGAAATCTTCTGAAGCAGAAGCAATCGCGTCTTCAATTTCTAAATTATTATATCCAGCAGACGTTACAAACGAAGGTAAAGAGTTGCGTATTAAACAACAATACTTCTTCATCAGTGCATCATTACAACAATTAGTGAAGAACCATTACCGTGAATTTGGTACATTAGAAAACTTCTCTGAACACGTAGCGCTGCATATTAATGATACGCACCCTGCGATGGGCGTTGCTGAATTAATGCGCTTATTAGTGGATGAGTATGGCTATGGATGGGATAAAGCGTGGAATATCACGACGAAGACATTTGCGTATACAAACCATACCATCATGGCAGAAGCATTGGAAAAATGGCCAGTGTCTTTATTCCAACCAATTCTTCCACGTATTTACTCAATCATCGAAGAAATTAATAGACGTTTCTGCTTATGGGTCATGGAACAAGGAAAACAATATACATTACGTGATACAGCGATTATTTATGACGACATGATTAAGATGGCCAATCTTTCAATCGTGGGTAGTCATTATGTAAACGGGGTATCAAAATTGCATAGTGATATTCTTGTTCGTGATACGTTTAAAGCCTTTAACGATTTATATCCAGGTAAATTTGGTAATGTGACAAACGGGATTGCTCACCGTCGTTGGTTAGGTCAAGCAAACCCAGAACTTGCTACGTACTTAGAGAAACTCATCGGAGATGACTTCATTAAAGATCTCTCTGGCATTTCGAAATTGAATGCTTATAAAGATGATGAGAAAGTACTGAAAGACTTACAAGCCATTAAGTTAACGAAGAAAGAGCAACTGGCGACTTACATCAAAGAAACTCTTGCGATTTCAGTAAATCCTCATTCAATCTTTGACGTACAAGTGAAGAGATTACATGAATACAAACGCCAATTATTAAATGCGTTACACATTGTATATCTTTATCATGAAATTAAATACAATGGATTACGTCCAACTCCACGTACATTTATTTTCGCTGC
>CALJSD010000102.1 GCA_937976325.1 uncultured Carnobacterium sp. | reverse complement strand
GATGATGAACAATTATTCTACTTAACAAGCCGTGGAATCTCAGAAGCAGAGGCAAAACGCCTTGTGATTCGTGGATTCTTAGGAGCCGTAATTCGTTCAATTCCTTCAAGTGCTCTTCAAAAAGAACTTGTGGACATGATTGAACAAAAGTTGGTTGCTAGCTATGATTAGTAAAACGATTCGAGAAGACTTTCCGATTTTAAAGCGTGAAGTTAACGATGAAGTGCTTGTCTATTTAGACAACGCAGCAACAACTCAAAAGCCACGTCCAGTCGTAGAAGCTGTTGAGAAATTCTATGCGACCCACAATGCCAATATTCATCGTGGGGTGCATACATTAGCTCAGGAAGCCACTGACTTGTATGAAGCAGCTCGAGCTAAAGTGGCGAAATTTATCCATGCTAGTAGCACAAAAGAAGTGCTCTTTACGCGTGGAACAACTACTAGCTTAAATTGGGTGGCACAAGGATTTGCAACAGGACGCTTGCAAAAAGGGGACGAAATTTGGATTAGCCCTGCCGAACACCATTCGAATGTGGTGCCTTGGCAACAAGTGGCCAAACAAACAGGAGCTGTCTTACGTTATTTTTCGTTAACCAAAGAAGGCGAATTAGACCTCGAAGCAGCAGAAAAATCTTTAACTGAGAAGGCAAAAATCGTATCGATTAACCATGCCTCAAACGTTCTTGGAACGGTAACGGATGTGAAACGCGTAGCCGAAATGGTTCACGCAGTAGGAGGCATCATTGTTGTGGATGGTGCTCAAGCAGCGCCGCATCAAAAGGTGGATGTCCAAGCGTTAGACTGTGACTTCTATGCCTTTAGCGGACATAAGATGTTGGCTCCTACAGGAATTGGTATTTTATATGGAAAAGAAGCTCTTCTTCAAGAGATGAATCCTGTAGAGTTTGGTGGGGAAATGATTGACTTCGTTTATGACCAGGAGAGTACATGGAATGAATTGCCGTGGAAATTCGAAGCAGGCACGCCAAATATCGCAGGAGCCATTGGACTGGCCGCTGCCATCGATTATTTGGAAGAAATCGGCATGGAGAATATCCATCAGCATGAACAAGAAATGGTTGCATTTCTCTTACCAAAGATGCAAGAGATGGAAGGTGTGACAGTCTACGGGCCAAGTGACCCAGCACAGCATTCTGGAGTCATTAGTTTTACCATCGACGGCATCCATCCACACGACATCGCAACAGCGCTCGATATGGAAGGATTTGCGGTTCGCGCAGGGCATCATTGCGCACAACCTTTAATGCGATGGCTCGATGTACCAGCAACATGCCGTGCAAGTTTTTATATTTATAACACGCTTCAAGAAGCCGAACAGTTTTTAGAAGCATTAGAAAAAGTAAAGGAGTTTTTCCAATATGGCCTTATCTAAATTAGATCAGCTTTATCGTCAGGTGATTCTGGATCATTCGTCTCATCCGCACCATAAAGGATTAGTGGATGATGCGAGCATTCCAACGATTGAATTTAATAATCCAACGTGTGGAGATGTGTTGCAGTTGCAACTGATTGTAAATGATAAAGGCGTGATTGAAGATGTTCACTTTGACGGACACGGCTGTACGATTAGTATGGCGAGTGCCAGCATGATGAGTGATGCGATTATTGGAAAGACAGTTGACGAAGCGGTCGCTCTAGCAGAAGATTTCTCAAGTCTAGTGCAGGGTGAAACCGTGGACGAAGAACCTTTAGGGGATGCGGCGTTACTTGCCGGAGTTCAAAAATTCCCAGCGCGTATTAAATGTGCCACTCTTGCGTGGAAAGCATTAGAACGTGCAGTAGAAAATGAGAAAGCATAAGAAAGTGGTGACAAAATGAGTGGAGTTCCTGAATTAGCCGATTACAAATATGGCTTTCATGAGGATGTAACACCTGTTTATGAAACAGGAATGGGATTAAGCGAGGAAGTCGTTCGTACGATTTCACAAGTGAAAAACGAGCCACAATGGATGCTTGATTTCCGATTAAAATCATTGAAGGCATTCGAAAATATGCCAATGCAAACATGGGGTGCGGACCTTTCAGATATTGATTTTGATGCGATTACGTACTTCAAACGTGCCAGCGATAAGCCAGCGCGTTCTTGGGATGATGTTCCTGAGAAGATTAAAGATACTTTCGAGAAAATCGGAATTCCAGAAGCAGAGCGTGCGTACTTAGCCGGAGCTTCTGCGCAATTCGAGTCTGAAGTGGTTTACCATAATATGAAAGAAGAGTTCGATAAACTTGGAATCATCTTTACGGATACAGACTCAGCCTTAAAAGAGTATCCTGAATTATTCAAAAAGTATTTTGCAAAATTAGTACCACCAACAGACAACAAATTAGCGGCGTTAAACTCAGCTGTATGGTCAGGTGGAACGTTCATCTATGTACCAAAAGGCGTGAAATGTGATGTACCGCTTCAAACGTACTTCCGTATTAACGACCAAAACATGGGACAATTCGAACGTACGCTTATCATCGTAGACGAAGGAGCGAGCGTGCACTACGTAGAAGGATGTACAGC
>CALJSD010000101.1 GCA_937976325.1 uncultured Carnobacterium sp. | reverse complement strand
CGCGTAATTCACATTCGATGCGATTCCCCGTTACTGCGATTATAAAATCCGCAAGCTTCTCCGAAATCAACGTGAAGAGAGTATATGTCTGCTCCCTACCGCCAACGATGGGGTTTCGTGCTTTTCTATGGGATGTTTCTTTTTCAAGAGAATCTTCTTTGTTTTCTAAAATCAATACGTTCCGAGGGAGGACAAAAGCGACACTAAAAAAGATAGTCTCTCCCGAAGGAAAAACTATCTAAGATGTTCGCTTGAGCTTACCGGTTGTCGGCTTCTTTGTTTTTCTTAGCATCCTCTGCTAGGTACATGATTGGGAGAAGGATAAAGATAAATTGACTTGTGATTACAGGGATTAATGCTTGGCCTGTAAAAATGTTTAGAACCAAGTGCATGACAAGGGCTAAAGCATTGACGACGAGCGCTATAACCATTAGGTCTTTTGTAAGTTGGTTGGTGTCTTGTTTTTTGATATTAATTTTCATGTGAATCGCTCCTTAACTATTTTCCTTGTCTTTATTAAACCACTTTAAGGAGTCGTGCAATAGGCACTTTGGTCATTGCTTTACATTACTAAAGTCATGGGTTGGTTGATTTCGCAGGAACTGCGGATTCTATAATAGCAGTAACGTGTTACGCATTAAATGCGAATTAGGAGGTGTAGGAATTCATTCCGTACACCTCCTTTGAGGCTTTAAAGGTGAGAGACTCGAAGAGGCTCGAACCGGTGCCCCGTTATAGCTTTTATAAAAGGAATCCGTAAGGATTCGCAGTAATCCTAAACTAAGTCCCAGCTCATTTTAGTTCTTTGCTTTAGGTTTTAAGAAGAAGAAGTTTAAGACTAGTAGCACCACAATCCATACACCAGGGACGATGAAGTTTTGGGCTGTTAGGGCGAAATCTTTTTTGGTAAAGTAATCCACAAAGTTCCCCATAAATGTATAGTGTGTCACTTTTGATACCGCATCGCTCAACATTGAGAACATTGGTAAGAACGCAATCCCCATCATCGGAATCACACCATTGACTTGCGCTTTTGCTTGAGTATCTGTCAACGCACCTACTAATAAGTTGACTAAAATCACACAGATTGCCACACTCGCCACGATGGCACCATATTCCATCCAACGACCTGAAAGATCCGCTTTAACAATCATTGGGAAGCTTACAATCGTAATCAATGCTAAAACTACTGGGTAGAATAAGATTGAAATTAAGTATTCTACTGAGTGAATGCCGCTTAAGAAGAGTGTTTTCAAGTTTTTCTTTTCTTTTTCTTCAGCAAGCATAATTGTAATCATTGATCCGACAGATAAGCTAAGGGCTAGCGGAATCATCATGAATAGGATTTGAACGGCTACTTGTGGGTTGCCGTCCTTGTTCATAAAGTGGTCGTACGCTAGAAGCATTCCGTATGGGAATACGATTTGGAATAACATTGCTCCATTGCTTAAAATCATTTGTGTACGTAGCCAAATTAAGGCGCTAATTCTTTTAATCATTTAATTTCTCTCCTGTCAATTGAATAAAGATGTCTTCTAACGTTGGTTCCATTGAGTGAATGAGTTCCACTTGTGTCATGTCTTGGTCTTTTAAGTCTTCAAAGGCCATCACTTGTTCGCTGTGGTCGATGAAGGTCACTTTCACTCGTTTTTCTTTGTTGTATTTTTGAATAATATCTCGTGGGGTTCCGATTTCCACTAGGTCCCCTTGGTTTAGTAGGGAAATGCGATCACACAACTCTGTGGCTTCGACCATGTCGTGTGTCGTTAGGAAGATTGTTGTGCCCGCTGCTTTTAGTTCTTCCAACAGACGGTGAATCTTCTTAGAAGTCATTGGGTCTAGCCCACTCGTTGGTTCGTCTAGGAAGAGTAACTCTGGTCTGTTTAAGAGTGCTCTTGCTAGAAACATTCTCTGACGCATCCCTGTTGAAAGTTTTTCTGCGATTGTCTTCTTACTTTCTAAGAGTCCTACTTGTTCCAGCACTTCATCGACGCGGCTATTTGGTAATCCGTAAATCTTCGCGTAGACGATTAAGTTCTTCTCGAGACTTAATTTTTCGTAGTAGCCACTTGAATCTCCTACGAGTCCGATATGCGCTAAGTCTTCAGGGGTAAGGTCCTTTGTATCTTTGCCTAGGAGCTGTGTTGTCCCTTCGTCGGCTTTGAGTTGGCCCGTTAGGATATTGATGAGGGTTGTTTTCCCTGCTCCACTTGGTCCTAAGAACCCGAAGATTTCTCCTTTTTCGACGTTAAATTGAATTTGGTTTAATGCTGTCTTGTTTCCAAAACGCTTTGTAATTTTTTCTACTGTAATCATGTTTGCCTCCATGTGTTGTTCTTGATGATTCTACTTTAACAAAAACGAAGGTCACTCAGTAGGCCCGTCCGTCACGACTCACCATGACAAAAGTCACGATAAAGAAATCGTCTCACATCCTGTGTAGTTGAGCTCGCCATCGCAGAAATGGCGTGCGTTTCCTCAAACGTCCGCAGAACGTTTCATACTTTTTAAAGGTTTTTGCGCTTGCGGGCCT